>NZ_JAWOVO010000042.1:0-12623 GCF_033339955.1 Vibrio sp. 1731
TTCAGGTAAAGGCAGAGGGTCTGGATATCCCTGTCATTCATGACCTTCAATGCCTGTTGTCTGACTACTGAGAAGGGCTGATTGTCATCAATATTCTCGTCAACAAACAGGTGAAGTAGCTCTGCCGCTTTCGTGACATTGTCCGCAGCTGACTGCCAGGACAGGAACACTGCTTGTTGTGCAAAGGCGTTGGCGGCTTCCTGTTGTTTTCGGATATGGTAAACAAACCCATCCGTCAGGCGCTCCAGTGCAAGTTGCATGCGCTCTGTCAGATGACACAGTAACCACAGGTGCTGCTGTGAGCGTTTGAAGCGCCGCACTTTACTGCCGTAGTAATCAATAAGGCCGCTGAAGTGTTGTCGATTTTTTAGCGACAGATTGAGCCTGTCCACAACGTCATTTATTTGCGTGTGCCATGGTGCTAACCGGTGGTAAATGGCGAGCTCTTTTTTAAGCTCAGGCACGGTCAGACTTTTGGCACCACCCCTGAGATGGCTCAGACTCAGCCCGTCGTCTTTAGTAGTGATTATGTTGTCCAGAAAGACGTTAAGTTCATTACTGGTAAGTTGATTCAGTTGGAGCGTCAGGTCTTTTCTGACCTGTTGCATTGTGCGGCTTATCAGTCTTTGAAGCACGGAGTACTTAGGAATGGCAATGTTATGGCTGGCAAGGTATTCAATGGCCGCATCAAAGAGGTGTCGAGGCTCCAGCCAGGCATGACCAATGTAAACCAGGTGGTGGCACAGAGCATTGAGGTGCTGTTTTTCATTCCACTTATTGTAATTTAGTAGACGCAGTATCCTTGAGTAAATACGGTCACGCTGCATTTTACTGACACTGAAAGGCCTGATCCCTTTACCTCTTTGAATTTGGGAGGCAATAAACTGCATGTCGATACTGATATCACGGAAACTCGGAGCAATGATCACTGGCTTAGATTTAAAATAGCCCAGAAGCGCCACGAAATAACAACGATGTTTAGTAAGCCTGATAGTACGGCATTCGGCCTGTTCTACATCGTTTAGCGAAAAATACAAACGTTGTTCCTCAATAGAAAACTGAGGTGCTGAATACAAGTCTCGTTGTTCTGCCTGAGTCAGAATCGAGAGTTCATTACTAATTGCCATGATGAATAAACGCCAATATGATTGATGGTGTTTATATAAGATGGCAGAATATTGGAAGGTAACCCACCGCCACAGACCATATAATATAATACCTGTAGCGTTCTATGTTACTTTAGAGGGGAAAATCCCTAGAACCCCAAGAAGTTACGTTCCTTGAGTGCCTTAGCTAGCAACGATTCTGTAGTCGCTTGAAGTACGTTTAAAGATTTTAGATGTCCTATTAGTCTACCCATCGTCTTATCACTAACTTCCTGATCAAAGCTATCAAACTTAGCCTCCCACTCCTCTTGGGTGTGCTTAGACTTTGCCTCTCTTTCGTATAAATCACAAAAGATGAGCAACTGAATAATCGATTGCTCCACACATTGAGCACGATACATCGCTAAACCGTAATATGCGTAAACTTCTTTACAATGTTCTGATTTGTCCATAATAATTTTTTTTCGTTTGGGTCATATTTTCTCCACCTAACAAGGTGGCTAGCTCAAGATCTACATTTATAGGTCCCAATTGCACAACATCTCTACAAAGATGTATTCATTTAGCAACTAATTGACGTAAATTATTCTTCAACTGTCTAACTGTATCTGATTGAGACACTTCCCATTCTTTAGAAAGATACTGAATTACGGTATCAACATCTGAGGGGAACAGTATTTTTCCCGAAACTTTCGCAAAAGGTCCATCTGTTTCTAGAAGAATTTTATCTTTAGGTAACCAAGATATAAGTCGCTTTCCACGTGCTGAGAAAAGCATTGCTGGTCCAACTGAAAAATAACAACCTATATCGACAGCTTCTAATAACTGTTTTTTTGTCCCCAAAAACCAGTGGAGAACAGGGATGCCTGCTTTCGGGTGTTTTTTCAGACACATTAAGGTTTCGTCTACTGCATTCAGGCTATGTATTGTTAGAACTTTATCATTGAATGACTCACATTTTTTCAGAATGTGATTAAAAACCAATAATTGGTCATCAAAATGCTCTCTCCAGCCTTTTGATCCATCTAGTCCAATCTCACCTATATATTTAGTTTTCTCTATAAGTCGATCGAAAATTGGTAGTTCATTTTTCCTTAAATGAGCTAGCTGAGGGTGCAATCCCAAAGCGGTTTTGCAATGCTTAAGCCCTTTTGTGAGATTAACAGTGCCTTCGAAGGCTGAAGGCACTGTTGTTACAGATAATACGTAATAGTTTGAGCGTTCAATGTCATCCAATACCTTCTGATGTTCGGGGTATAGATCAACATGGCAATGCATATCCATCATGATGTTTTGTTAGCCTGTATAAACACTTCAACTTCCATCAAACCACGCTTAAGCGTTGATTCCAAGGCATTACGTATAGACTTATCTAGTGGGATTGGACCAGATTTACGTAGCCAAGATTTGTAATTATTGGTTTGCTTCAACCGGATAATGGCTGTTTGAACTGCTTGCAGGTCGTCTCTTGTATCCTTCTCTTTAATTAGCGTTTTCAATCGCTTTGTTTTATATGGTGCGTCATCATCAAAGCCAGCATGATGAACAGATGCTCTTCTAATTAGACAGGGCAAGCAGTGCCCACATTGTATGTGTTCTCTGTGCCAGTGGCTGCATGAAACGCTTAGCGGTACGGCTTTTTTAATAGCGTTTTGGTCAACGCACTCAGCCAACATCTCCCCCTTTGTTTTAAACTGATAAGGGTTTACGAATTTGACGTCAAAACCTATGCGTGTCAGCAATTCTTCCAACCTCTGCAAGAAGTTGGGGTGTGTGGTTCTCGTACTGTGACTACCTATTCGCCTTCTAGTTAGTGGTGGATTGATTGAGATATAGCCATTCTCAGGAACGATAATGGTTTTAATACTGGCATCACAGTTAGCACTTCTCAGTGCGGAAATGCCCAATACGGCCATCGCCAAGAAGTTAAAGCTTCTCCCACGCATACTTATGTCCGTTCTGCCTTCATATGTTTTAATTATATGAGGAGAAATTGAATAGGAGAGCTCAGCAAATGGAGAAGACAACAAAGTCTTAATTTCTTCCTGTTTTGCACCATCTCCACGATAGGCGTGACTTACTAAGAGAGGCTTATATTCTGACTCTCCATTAAGGATATCAATAGCACCCACTGCACTATCAAGACCGCCAGAAAATAGGCAAACAGCATTTTTTCCTAGAAGAGTTTTGGCTTTATATTTAGCCTGCTTACTTATCTTAGGTTTAGGCAGTTCCATTGATGTCTGCTCAAAAGTGAACATCCATTGATCGCCAGTAAGAAAGTTCAAAATTGAACTCAACTCAGCGCTTTCTGCATTCCATATATTCGGTTCACTTACAGGGATGTGAAGGTGCATTTGCCTTGACCAAGCATTCTCAGCCTTCTCTCTTAACTCAAAAGTATCTGCTGCGGTAACAGCGGAAGCAATTGTAATTAAATCGATTGCCTTAGGCTCAACAGCAACTCCCAAGTCTCTTACTGTTTGCAGTAGTCCTCTGGAAGCTAAGCTGTGTTTTTTTTGATCATATTCGTGAGTGTGGAATAGTTGTACAGGGTGGCATGACTCTGAATATTCAGGTAGTTGGTTTGGATTATCATTGAAGTAAAACTTAGTCATCGAAACTCTCCCATTCTTCAACGGTCATTGCGATGGTATCAGCTTGAATCTTGGTAATGTTATTTCTGGTGATATTGCTAGGGTTGCCATTAGTGACCTTGTCTAGCTGCTCCTGAGCTATTACCTTGATAAGCTCCCTTAGCTCAACTTCCATGCTATGGTGCTTGCTAGCAGGTTCTACGTGGAACCAAGCCCTGCCCATGCCTTCAACCACATCTTGGAAAATCAAGTCAGTTAAATAGCAGCCGATGGCTTGTTGGATTACTTCTTCAGTAAAACTATTTGGATCGAAATCTTCTGTATCTGGTAGCGCTTCTTCCAGCGCGTAATCTAAGGCAATTCTCACAGAGTCTGAGTCAGCATTATCAGGAGCCAAATGTGAAGCAATTCTATCAATAGCTTGGTCAGTGGATAGGCCTTTCAAGTCATTTAAGGAAAGGCTTTGGTTGTTGACAGTAACAGTGTCTCCACGCATTACTCCAAGTAAACCAGTACCAGCCGTTATCCCACTAGCCAACCTTCGGCTTGTGGTTTTTCCACCACCAGAGCCTTTTTTAGAATAACTCTTTAGTGCTCGCCTTAGATCAGAGCTTGAACCTCCGGCCTTGGCATAATTCCCGAATTCTCTTCTAGCTCCTGCAAAACGGTTTGCAGGATTGGCAGTACCAGATGGTTTGCCGATTTCCTGCTGAACTTTTTCATTGTCGATTTCCTTGTCACCTTGATTTTCCCCGTCCGGGCCACCAGTATCTTGAGCTGGCTCAATTGTTACAGGCGGACTTTGTTCAGCCCATGACGGAATGAGTGGGCTCTGGTTATTAGGGCCAGTTGATGATGCTGAAGTACCCATTAATACCTACTTTTCTAATTCCTTGATAATTACATTCAACCACCTTTGCTTTGGCAGTCCCTTCACGTAAGTTAGTAGCGCCTTTTTACATTTAGGCTCTTCAACTGCTAGTAGTCTCGCGCCATATATGCCTGGGGGAGCTTTTGACCAATCACTTACAGTCCTGAAGTTTTCAATTAGTCCATCCATCACAGCTAAATAGTCTTCTCTTGGGGTCGCTGCTATGGCATTTTGGTTTGTATGGCTTAGTCTTTCCGTTTGTTTCATTAAATCCTTCACAAGCTTTTGAGCAGCGCCGGACATAACTGCATTCACTAGGCCCATGGGGATACTCTCTCTACTTAAGTATGCCGCTGGGGTCAGGTTCACATTTGCAAACATCGGTGGTAGCTTCGACCACTTGTCAAGAAAGGCTAAATCTAGCTTCCACTCTTCTGGTAAATCCATATCATCGAATTCAGCTTCTGGATCTTCCAATTGAGCCAGAATCTTTGGAGAACCACTCTCTGTATCAATCAACTGATACAGTTTGTTTGTTGCTTGAGTCCCCAAACAACGCTCAAATATCACCAATTTGGTAATGGTTTTCTCATCCAGCTGCATACCACGACGGAGTGCTGTTTTTCTTCTCATTTTCACCTGATTTAAGAGGCGTTTAACAATTCGAGGGTTCCCATTTATATTGGAGGACTCTGCGAGCAATGGAGCAAGTTGTTCGGCCACGATGAACTTACTTCTGAGTTCGTCCTTACCCTGAACATCTTGAACTTTATCAACGTCCAAAAGCTCATCGACTGATATGGGTGACTGCTTCCAAGATAGCTGAAGAGACTGCTCTAGGCTTTCCCTAAGCCCCTCAAGCTGGTCACTCGTAACGCCATGATCTTGAGCTGTCAACATCATCAGGTAAGCTCTGATTTCTAGAGTACCAGGTCTTGGAACGTGTACTGGGATTTGAATTAATTTATCTAGGTAGTCTGTTTGGTGGCGCTGCGAAGCTCCCTTGTGATATTCCGGCACAGCTAAGCGGATCATATCTTCGTCTGCCGCAATCACGAATGCTGTATTTGGTAAAAACAAAAATAGTCGTATCGCTTCCAGCGTCGAAATTGCATTAAATGGCGAGCAACGGTCCAAGTTATCGACATAGACTATGAGTGGTTTATCAAATTCACTCAACAAGTCTGAGTACGCATTGCGGAACTCTTTAATTTCTTTTGGGGGTGAAAAAGCCTTTTTAGGCTTTAAAATTTCTTTGTTATCTTTAGCTATCTGCTTCGCACCATCTACTGCATCCTTGGCATCACCAAAGTCTAGTTCGCGATCCTCTCCACCACTGAATAGCCCCATCAACTTCTGAAAACCACCCATGGTGGGAACGCCAGCTAAAGCTGCACCACCATCCATCAATAATCCCAAAGATCTAATGATGTCAACACGTCCTGCAAACTCTTTAGCCTTCTTGCTCAAGCTGGCGTTGTCTTTCGCTTGGTTTACCAAGGTAGATGCAATTGTCTCTAATAGAGCCGCTTTAGCATCGTCATAGCCTTGATACATCCATGCATCGAAATGGACTTGAATGTAGTCTTGCTTCTCTTCAGATATTGATTTTTTGGTTAGCTCTAAGATTGTTGATTTTCCTGCCCCCCAATCCCCAAAAACGCCAACAGATATTGGCATCAATTCCTTTTCGGTGATTAGATCCTTAATCGATTCGGCAGTTTCACTAAAATTTAAAAAGTCTAGTGAGGACTCTTTATCAGACCACATTTAAACCCCATTTTGTCTACAAAATAGCTGTTTTCAACACGCACTATTTTCTGACTTTTAAGTCAAGCCCCAAAACTAGAGCGTTGGAACCATCTTTATTTGTTAAGACTTCTATTTTATTTGCCCGTACACTGACTTCTTCAGGTAACTCATCTTTAGAACAATGGATTACAAACTGAGTTTTGGTATTCTTGTAGCGGCTAATTAGCCCTTCATCTATGTACTTTTCAACATCTAATGGCGTTGAAAAAATATCCATATTCCTTTGAAGCTCTTCGGTTTCCTTAGTGTTCATATCTTCCTCATTTCTGCCAAAGCTATAACAGTCTATATCAAACTAAATATTCTGTTATTAGGAAAAATAGGTCAAATGATGACAAAAGAAGTGTGTCCCAAATCAGAGTCTGGCAAACTTCGGGGCATTTTCGATTTAGGAATGGCAGCGTATCGATTGCGATCGCGGCTATTTTAGCATGAGACTTTATTACTCTCTCACAGTAGAGTTAAAATAAAGCTAATCTGGTAAATAAAACGTCGGAACTGATTGCCAGGACTTTAAGTGACTATAAGACAGGAATCGAACTACCTGCCAGTTGCATTTGATACTTATTATCCCTGCTGGCAAGCGAGGTGACGAGCTGGTAGCTATTGCAATAGCTCAGAACAAGTGCTAGCCACTGGACGATAAACCTAACTTTGAAAGACTCTCTTCTCCTGTCAACACTGGGTGATAATGAAAGTGCGGTTTTAGACTTTCAGCAAACTGACTGACAACTTTTGGAAAGCCACTGTCTCCAGCTTGACTCTCGTAAGTTGAAATAAACGTAAAATCTAGTATCTCCATAGAAGGCAACGTCAACCATGCGTGAATATTGGCCATATTGGTAGGTGAACAGTCTAAAATTGATGACTTGATATCATCCTCAGTTAACTCAAAATATTTATTTCCATCAAATGTAATAGATCCAATAGTGAATATTGGTGGCGCTCCGTAAAAATGTTCTACCGCTTTCATTAGTTGAGAATGAATATTTAGACACTGTCCTACGAGATCGGTGTCTTTTAGTGGGTTATATAGATAATTTAGAAAATCCAAGCAATTTTGAAGGTTTTCATCACTACAAAATTTCGCATCTAAAGCCTTAAAGCGTGTATCAGACAATTTAAGGTACCTTGAGCGCTCAATCGCCAATTCGAACTCTTCCAAATATCTCAACTTCTGCTCCTAAGCATAAACGCCCTATTAAGGTTTGAGCAACGCAATACTGATGCCGCCGCATACCACCTTCATCACCTAAACCAACGCATAGTCAAAATGCCACACGTGCCGAATCACTCTTGAACAATTTGTTATGTTCATAGCTACTCTAAATCAACACTAAGGTTACTATCATTTTGGCCAACGGTTGTAGATCCAATACAGACATCTTGAAACACCACCAGCAATTCCTCCAAGTAGGATCAATGCCAGACCTTTAAACCCGGAAGATAGAGCATAGCCTAACTGTATTGATGTACTTCCCCAGCCGTTGGATAAGCCAGTTGATATAGCTAGTCCGAAGAGAATGATCAAGATAAAGCTAGTAATACTAATTTTCCACATTTTCATTACCAGAGAGAAAGCGAATGCAATGTAGATTAAGACCCTCAGCAATTCGATGAAGCCATAGTTAGCCATCCCAGCAAGAACATAGTTAATCGATTCGGTTAAGCTTAAAACCGCACTAAACAGAGCAAATATGGCCGCCCCCATGAAGATTACTTGTGGTAAATTGCTAACTGAAAGGTATACAAACAATCGGTTAAACAGCTGAGTAAAGAGTTTCGTCAATTTGTGTAATGAAGTGCGTACAGGGAATCCTATTTTGATCATTACTTATTTTCCATTGCTCTTAGCGCCTCACCCAGTAGCTCTTCTGTACTTAGATTTTTGTTATTAGCTAGGCTCTTATCAACTGTTCTCAGTGCCTTATATTCTGTACTTGTACTTTCGCCATCGATGTCTTCTTGTCGACGTCCATATGCAATGTAAATGTTATGAAAGACTCGATTGCGCTCCTCTCCAGTACAATCTAAATTTGCCAATTGCTTTTCAGCACCTTCAAACATGATGTCTAAGCTATCATCTGTTTTGGCTTTACAGAAATGCCGATAGGCTGTATCAATGCTTGTCTCTGTAGAAACGACAAATTTTTTCGTATTCATTTTAATAATTTTCTCATTCACTTAGCTAGAGTAATACTAAATCTATCCATGTAAGATAATATTTCAATTTCATTTTTATAAACTTCGGTAAGTTTACGTTTAGCTTTATTATACGCCCCTAACTTTCCATACTTCTCCACGGACACAACTGTAGTCTTTGTCGATAATGATCCGTCATCACCATATACATACCACTTGGCCAAATAATGGAGTTTTTTTCTTCGAGGGTCTGATTTGATAGGTGCGTTCTTTTCTATTAGTTTCGGCTCTAGACTATGGGGTAATCGGGTAAACAGTTCAGGCTCATTCAAGACTCTTTTCCAAAGCTTTTTCCCCCACAACTTTATGCCGATTTCGTTCCTTAACCTAATAGCTTTCTTTAGACCTTTCTTCTCTCCAATACGGATATAACCAACCGATCTATGAAGAATTTTATCTTCGGGTGTATGGATGTGAATCTTAAATGCAGTCTCAGCTTTTGAGATAAACCTAAGACCAGTGTTTGTCTCGAAATTGGATTTCATGTTCTAAGCTAATTATCCGTATAATTAATTGATATTTAATCTTCGTATTTACTGAGTTTGGTCTCCAAACTAGTGATCAATTCCGGTAGTTTAGATACATACTCTTTAAGCATAGTTATTTGATGTTTAGCTAGGCTTCGCGCTTGTTCAAGCTCCCTAGTTGTCACTAACTTTGAAGCATCTCCTCCAATATTTTTCCAAAGTCCTGCATCAAGTCTCTGGTTTTTATACTGTAGATCACCACCTTGAGTGCGAAAGCCGGTATCGGTTTCTTTGATTGCGATACGCTCTTTGATTTCCCCAGCTCCAACGGTGTAAATTTTAAAGGGAGCTTCGACCTCGGGTTTTCTTCTCGAAGACATGGGAATTCCTGCAATCTTACGACAGGTCTTGCAAATAGGTTTTCCGCTTAGTTTTGCATTTTCTATACTTTTGTGGGGGTCATTACTAAACCAAAGGTGTTTACCACATAGTGAGACCCATTGGCTTTCTTTGTTCTTACTCACATCGTGGTTAATATCAATAATACAAGGCATGTATATTCCTCAAACCTATCATGGCATTACTCACTATCAGAAAGTGTGAAGGGACTTCTTTGAAGTATCGCGTTTAAGGGGTAATTCAATCATCAAATTTACTCGGATAATTTAGCACATCACACACGTGCTGTCGATTAATTTCTATCCAATCACGATTTACTGCACCCCAATCTATTATCTTAAACTCACCACCTTTAGTGTGTTCAATTTTAATCTCCAATTCATGAATAGCTTTGATAGTATCCTGTGCCGTTCTACGAGGCATATTCGTTGCTTCCACTATTGCTGGGACAGTGTTAAAACCTCTATCAATTAGATATGCAACTAACAAACGTCTCAGAAATGAGGTTTGAGTTTTACTCGGCTTATTATCGTTCATGCTATCCTTCTTCGTTAAACAAGTTTTTTTTGAACAGTATTCATCATCTTCGGTAGGTAGTAATTCCCATTACACTGTAATATCTTACGTCATGACCTAGTTAACAAATGGTTTTCATTTAACCTAGCCTAGGCTTAGTAAACCATCTATACAACTAGACCACGACACAAGTGACAACGTCACGCAAAACTCAACCAAATTACTTTATGTTCCCGAACATATGCTTTAAGCAATGTGAAGTTCCAATATGCTGGTACAGTCTGTGTGAACGTAGTTTGTTTAATAGATTCGGACTCTTTAAATGCTTTATGCAGTCTTCGACTTCTCCCCGAGTAAAGAAACTACTTGGCATATTAAAATTAGTCGGGTGTACTGCCAAGCACCTCTCATTATTTGAGTCGGTATAAGTCATTTCAAACTCTAATTCCGGGTATATTTTCTGTAGCATGTTGATCTCATATACATAGCCCATATACTCATGATCAATGAACCTTTCGTGAATGTTTACGTTAGAAAGAGGGGAGGTATTTCTAAAAACTTCCTGGTTGTGGTGATAGAGGAACCGCGCAGTTATGGTCCTATGTTTTCCCTCTTCAATGAAGTAAGCATCCTCAACTTTTGTAAAAGAAATACCTGGTTTTACATGATGATCTAAATAGTAATTTGGATTTTCTTTGAGTTCCATTAGGGCTCGCTCAATACGTTTTAAGTGACGCCCACCTAAACAGTCCCCCCACTTCATCGCATCATAGCCTTGGCTATGACCAACAACGCGCTCTAAAGGAATACTGCCAAATCTCTTCTCAATATGTGGAAATAGATAAATTCCTCTACCCGTCAGATAATCGTCGAGAGGGAGTAATTCCGTATTGGTGAAATAAGCCGGATTTAGTCCATTTAGCTCCAGTATATTTGTTTTGATTGCCATACTCAGTTCCTCGTTAGTTTTTAAAGGTTTTAGCCACCGATTCGCTGGTGGGCTAATGAGCATATCAAGCAAAATGTCATCTCTACTACCTGAAGTCCCGCTTTTTGGAAGTCCAGTGATCGTATAGATAGAGTCGATTTATTCACATACAACCCCATCACCATCTCTATCGTTCATATAAGAGTATGCAGGATGTGATCTTCTTACTGGTGCAATACCATTTCTGATAGCTTCCTTGCAAGTAATCCTACCGTTATTATCTTCGTCATACATAAGTAACGGGGCGGACTTTGAAACGTTTCTCGTGGTTTTTATACTTTCCTCAGCAGGTTCATGTACGATCATTTCAGTGCTTGTGCAGTTTCTTAGTACCGAATCTAACGTTTCCACTTCTCTGCGGTCTACACTTAGAGCGTATTTCAACTTTACCTCGACCACTCTGGGGTTCTAGGGATTTTCCCCTCTAAAAAGACATAATCCTCTGTAGACCACACCAATAAATGGCTGCGGAGGTGGGTTACTACTTATAAGTGTGGCAAATTAGGTAAATATCGTACATTTAATACGGAACAGCCCTGATATGGCCATCAAAAACGAAATTACTATTCTCACGAGAGCAGAACAGGCAGATCTTTATTCCCCACCCATTTTTTCAATCGAAGAACAATGTCTGTACTTTTCTCTGAACGATGCGGAATTGGCAGTTTTTCGGTCAATTCGTCTCAGAGCTCATAGATGTTACTTTGTCGCGATTTTGGGATACTTCAAATCAAAGCCCGTCATCCTAGATATCGCTTACTCGCAGGTTTCTAAGGATTTAATGTTCATCAGTAAAGAGCTGCTTGGCGGCAAGGGGCTCAGACCATTCACTCCCTCACAAAAACAAAAAGATCGACTCTACGCAAAAGTATTAGACCTTGCTGGTTATCACAAATGGGACGAAAGTCAGCACTTCAATTCTCTTTTCGACCACCTTGTTCAGGTGGGCAATGCCTGGCTGGAGCCGCGTTACCTCTTTGATACTGCTATTGAATTCCTAACCAGTCACAGCATTGCTATCCCTAGGTACACCGTACTCCAGAGACTGATAAGCAGAGCGATGCAGCAGGTCAGAAAAGACCTGGCGCACCAACTTAATCAACTCACCAGTCCTGAACTTCACGTCTTTCTGGACAGCATAACAGCCATTGATGACGGACTAAGCCTGAACCAGCTCAGAGGCGGTGCAAAAAGTCTGACCGTACCTGAACTTAAAAAAGAGCTTGCCCTTTATCATCAGTTAGCGCCATGGCGCACGCAAATCAATGGCGTTATCGATGGGCTTAATCTGTCTCTTAAAAATCGACAACACTTCGGTGAGCTCATCAACTATTACGGTAGTAAACTCAAACGATTCAAACGCGCACAGCAGCATCTATGGTTGCTATGTCACCTGACAGAGCGGATACAACTGGCACTGGAACGGTTAACTGATGGGTTCATTTACCATATCCGCAAGCAACAAGAAGCTGCCAACACCTTTGCACAACAAGCAGTGTTCCTGTCCTGGCAGTCAGCCGCGGACAATGTCACGAAAGCGGCAGAGTTACTGCATCTGTTTGTGGATGAGAACATTGATGATAATCAACCCTTCTCAGTAGTCAGACAACAGGCATTGAAGGTCATGAATGACAGGGATATCCAGACCCTCTGCCTTTACCTGAA
>NZ_JAWOVO010000043.1:0-12213 GCF_033339955.1 Vibrio sp. 1731
CTGAGCATTATATGACAGTTTTGCTTTTTTGCATGCTCTAATAAGTGGATTAACATCACCATTCCTGCAGAGTCGACGCGCTCTATCTCTTTTAGCGAGCATTCCAGCTCCGATTGAGCAGGTTGCCATTGCTGTGCATAGGCCCACAATGAAGGCACTGTGTCTCTATCAAGTGCCCCTGTTAGCTTAAGAATGTTTTGATCCAATTGCCACTGAGCGGGAGTCTGGGCCATTATTTCTTCGCCTCGAAGCGGATCGGTTCTGCGGCCAATTTTTCTAAGTCTTTAGCAACAGATAGAATGCCTTCTTGACGAATTTTACTGTTCCATTCGGATTGTTTACTAGAAAGCAAACTAATGCCCTCTGCAATCATATCGAATGCTTCCCACTCACCAGACTGGTTGTCTTTACGCAGTTTAAACTCAAGTTTGATGTTTGGACGCGGAGTATCGATGATATCAACTTTAATGCTTGTAATACGCTTAGAGTCATCAATGCTAGGCTCAGGACCAAACTCAATTTTTTGGTCAGAGTATTGCGTCAACACTTGTGCATAAGACGCAATCAGGTAAGCACGAAATGCATCGATAAACTCAAGTACATCTTCACGCTTAGCACCTTTTAAGTTTGGACCAAGAAGTTTTAACCCTGCATAGCGGTAGTTGACGTAAGGCATTAGCTCTTCTTCAACGATCACTTTAAGTAAATTTGGATCTTGTTTGATTTTCGGCTGTTCGGCTTTCAATCTTTCGAACGTGACTTCAGCTACCTGCTTCATCATCTTATAAGGTTCAGTTTTATCCACCTCTGCTGCAGTTGTTCCAAAGACGCTAAACACAGCACAAACTGAAAGTAGTAATCTCGCTAACATAGTTATTCCTTACTTGAGTCGTCTGAACCACCTACGCTGTATAGTACTTGACCAATTAAGTCTTCAAGCACAAGCGCCGATTTGGTGTCTTCGATGGTATCACCATCCACCAGCATGACTTCATCATCAAAAACGAAGCCAGGTACTAAACCAATGTATTGCTCACCAATCAGGCCAGATGTCAAAATTTGTACGCTCGACGTTTCTGGGAACTGATTGTATTTGCTATTGATAGATAGTGTTACAACTGGCAATAAGTTGTCTGGGTTAAGCGAAATACTACTTACTCGACCAATCACAACGCCCCCCACTTTTACGGGAGAACGAACTTTTAAACTGCCAATATTATCGAACTCGGCTTTGAGGGTATAAGTATCACCAGAGCCAATGCTTTTTACGTCAGCAACTTGAAAAATCATCACAAGAATCGCGCAAATTCCCGCTAATACAAAGCTGCCAACCCATAATTCAGTTTTACGTGTTTGTTGCATGATTAATTCCCAAACATCAATGCGGTCAGTACAAAGTCTAATCCTAGTACTGCTAAAGAAGAATGCACAACAGTGCGCGTAGTTGCTCGGCTGATCCCTTCCGATGTTGGAATAGCATCATAACCGTTAAATAGAGCGACCCAAGTAACCGTAATTGCAAACGCAAAACATTTGATCATACTGTTACCAATGTCTTGCCCTAGCTCAACAGAGGACTGCATCGCTGACCAAAAACTGCCGTGATCAACGCCTTTCCAGTCAACACCAACAAGCTGAGCGCCCCAAATTCCCACAGCCATGAAAATCATAGCCAGTAAAGGCATTGAGATAACCCCAGCCCAAAACCGTGGTGCAATCACTCGTTTCAATGGGTCTACCGCCATCATTTCAAGGCTAGACAGTTGTTCCGTTGCTTTCATTAGACCTATCTCTGCGGTTAACGCAGAACCGGCACGACCAGCAAACAAAAGTGCAGTAACAACGGGTCCTAATTCACGGAGTAACGAAAGCGCTACCATTTGCCCTAAACTGCCTTCTGCGCCGTAATCCACCAACACAACATAGCCTTGTAGACTCAAAACCATTCCAATGAACAGACCAGATACGACGATGATCGCCAGCGACTGAACACCAACAGAATAAAGTTGCTTAACAAGCAGAGGAAAGCTTCTGATCGGTTGTGGCTTAGAAAATAGCGCCCCAATCAACATGAAAGTCGCACGACCAAATGCTCCGCAAATAGAAAGCGTGCGTCGACCCAACGAGGCGACAAAGTGAATGAAGTTATCGACCATCAAATAAGTCCTTTTCGATACTTTGAGAAGGGAAACGAAACGGTACAGGACCGTCGGCATCACCTTGTAAGAACTGCTGGACACGAGGATCAGAGTTTTGAGTCAGCTCTTCTGGCGTACCATAGGCGATGATTTTTCCATCGGCCATCAGGTATACCCAGTCAGCAATACTCATGACTTCAGGTACGTCGTGAGAAACCACAATAGAGGTCAAACCTAACGCTTGGTTTAGATTGCTAATTAGCTCAACCAAAACGCCCATAGTGATTGGGTCTTGCCCCACAAACGGCTCATCGTACATGATCAAGTCAGGGTCAAGTGCGATTGCCCGAGCCAAAGCAGCGCGTCTTGCCATACCACCTGAAAGCTCACTCGGCATTAATTGCGCCGCGCCGCGCAGACCGACAGCTTCGAGCTTGAGTAACACCATGGTGCGAATCAAATCTTCCGATAAATCGGTATGCTCTCTTAATGGAAAGGCGACATTATCAAAAACATTCAAATCAGTGAATAAAGCCCCTGACTGGAACAACATGCTCATTTTCTTTCGAGCGTGGTAGAGTTTTTTACGCGAGAGAGAGGGAATATTGTCGCCATCAAACCAGATCTCTCCTTGCTCGGGATACAACTGACCACCAATCAAACGCAGCAGTGTTGTTTTACCAATTCCCGATGGTCCCATAATGGCCGTCACTTTGCCCTCAGGAACATGCAGATCAATATCATCAAAGATCATGCGTTCTCCCCGTGAAAAAGTGAGGTTGTTCACGGTGACTAAATCGTTGTTCGACATATCATCTCTTCTACTGTAGGAGCGTTGCAACTCACGGAATCATCAAGCAGATACTCATCGGAGTTGAATTCTACGTTTAATAAAGTAACGTCGGTACATTTATTAGGCTGCAATCATAAGCACATTGGCGTTGAATTTAAAGCACTGTTCAATTAAATAAAGTCGAGTATATCCCTGCAATTTCTCATGGTTTATGACCGAATTAGCACGAAGTGTTTAAATCCTAGACCAGAATTGCTCATTTAAATGAGTGAGATTTACATACATTTTCGTTACTAACCTTTAATTTATTCTTCGTTTATCTTCCATTTTAGGCCGCAAAAGGTCAAAATTAGCGGTTATTCATTTTACTTATTTAATACTTAGGAATTCTCATGCTCGAAGCCGTTGCGTTGCTTATAGTCGGTCTTGTTTTGCTTGTTTGGAGTGCAGATAAACTTGTTTTTGGCTCTGCAGCGATAGCCCGCAACGTCGGTATTTCCCCGCTTGTCATCGGCATGACAATCCTCGCGATGGGCTCATCCGCCCCTGAGATGATGGTATCTGCAACCGCTGCTTGGGATGGCAAAACAGATACAGCGGTGGGTAACGTATTAGGCTCAAACATAGCGAACATTGCGTTAATCCTAGGTATTACAGCGCTGATCAAGCCTTTGTCGATTAGCTCCGCCGTCATCCGCCGAGAACTTCCACTCATGATAGCCGTAACCGTACTCGCTGGTATTCTGCTTTGGAATAGCCATCTCGGTTTTTATGAGGGTGTCTTATTGTTTGTACTCTTTGGGGCATTTTTATTTGCTATGTTGCAAATCAGCCGCAAAGAGCAAAAATCAGGTGATGTTTTTCTTGATGACCAAGAGTCAGAGATCCCTGAAGGCGTCAGTAACCCTAAAGCAATCATGTGGGTGGTTATTGGCTTGATACTGCTTCCTTTGGCAGCCAGCATGCTGGTTGATAACGCGGTAATTATTGCTAAACACTTTGGTATGAGCGACCTTGTTATCGGTCTAACTATTATCGCCATTGGCACTAGCCTGCCTGAACTGGCCGCATCACTTGCGGGAGTTTTAAAGGGTGAAGACGACATGGCTGTCGGTAACATTATCGGTTCGAATGTGTTTAACATTCTGGCGGTAATGGGGATTCCTGGCATCATTAATCCATCGGTGCTCAGTGAGTACGCGATGGGACGTGACTTCTGGGTCATGTTAGGCGTTTCATTGTTACTTGTCGCGATGTGTTTGGGTAAATCACGCAGTATTAACCGTATTGAAGGTGCCATCTTGTTTGTGTGCTTCTTAGGTTACCAAGTGTACTTATTCGCAAACATGACCGCTTAATTACCACGATCAATAAGTAGAGATCTGATATGTCCAATCAATTTGATTTTCGCGCTGCTGCTAAACAAGTTCTTGATATCGAAGTTGCTGCTCTGCAAGAGCTAGATACCTACTTTGATGATCAATTTGAAAAAGCGTGTGAACTTATCCTTTCCAACAACGGCAAAGTTGTCGTTATGGGTATTGGCAAGTCAGGCCATATTGGTAACAAGATTGCCGCCACTCTGGCAAGCACTGGGACTTCGGCGTTTTTCGTTCATCCAGGCGAAGCCGCACATGGTGACTTGGGTATGATTAGCCCTGGTGACATTGTGCTGGCAATTTCTAACTCTGGTGAATCAAACGAAATTCTGTCTCTATTTCCAGTATTAAAGCGCCTGAATATTAAGATCATCAGCATGACAGGTAAGCCAGAATCAAATATGGCCAAGCTGTCTGACTTACACCTGCAAATTACGGTACCTCAAGAAGCTTGTCCGTTAGGCCTGGCGCCAACTAGCAGTACGACTGCCACATTAGTGATGGGAGATGCATTAGCCGTAGCTCTGCTTCAAGCGCGTGGTTTTTCTGCCGAAGATTTTGCCCTATCTCACCCAGGTGGTGCACTGGGGAGAAAACTGCTACTTAAGTTGTCTGATATTATGCACTTTGGAGAAGCGTTACCTAAAGTTTCTCCTGACGCATTAATTCGTGATGCCCTGCTTGAAATTTCAGAAAAGGGGTTAGGCATGACAGCCATCGTCGATGAGCACGATGCTATGCTTGGTATATTCACCGATGGTGATTTACGTCGTACCTTAGACAAGCGTATCGATATTCATACGACGGCAATTGGCGAGGTCATGACGACAAACCCAACCACAGCACACCCTGATATGCTGGCGGTTGAAGGTTTGAACTTGATGCAGAATAAAAACATTAACGCTCTGATTTTATGTAAAGACGAAAAAATTGTGGGTGCACTGAACATGCACGATTTACTAAAAGCTGGCGTGATGTAATATCAGCACAAACATTTAAATCATTTATTAGACGAATAAAGGCAATGGTCAGGGAAGTACTGAGCTAAACGATAGGCCTTCATTATATGAGTTTTACTCGCCTTATTTATTTGCTCTTGATCTTCGTTGTAGCGTGGTGCGGTTATTACCTACTAACCCCTAAAGGCAACGACGCAATTCAAGTAGCACCAGATTCTGAACTGCCCATGTTCAGTGGTTCTGGATTAGAAAACATCACCTACGGTGAAGATGGTGTCCGCAGTTACATCATTCGCTCCACTAACTTAGACCATTATGCTAAGAGTGGAGATACTATTTTTAATAACCCGACTTTGATGGTTTACCGTGAAGGTAGCGTCATTGAATGGAAGGTGACTGCCACAAGAGCAGTGTTAGATGAAGACCAAGTTTTGACTTTATATGACAAAGTCTTAATGCAAAACCTTCTGCCTGGTGCGAGTTTTGATACCATGGCAACAGACAAATTGGTCATTAATCTAACCAATCGTGATTTTAAAGCTGACCAACAAGTGATGTTGGTTGGACCACAATTTGAAACTACTGGAGGCGCAATGCAAGGCAACTTAAAACAGCATACTGCGACTCTGACAGATGAAGTTCAAGGTCGATATGAAACCGTTACACCTTAGCCTACTGGCACTGGTATTGGCGGCGCCTCAAGCGCTGGCACTCAAGTCGGATACTCAACAGCCGGTTTACATAAACTCTGACACCCAACAGGTGGACATGAAGAGTAACCAGGTTGTTTTTGAAGGCGATGTATCTCTTAAGCAAGGGAGCATCAATATCGATGCTGATAGAATCGTGGTAACTCGCGATCCTAAAACCGAAGCAATTAAACAGATTCAAGCATTTGGTAAACCTGCGAAGTTTTCTCAGCTGATGGACGATGGTAAAACACTTAGCGGTCAAGCTACGGAGTTGGATTACCGTATTTCTACAGACGAACTGACCATGAAAGGTCAAGCGCAGCTGGCGCAAGACAACAACACCATTAAAGGTTCTTCGATTCGTTACCAAATTGGTAAACAAAAGCTAGTCGCAGATAGCTCTAAGGAAGAGCGCGTTACGACCATTTTGCAACCCAATCAGATAGAGAACTAATATGGCAGTACTGAGTGCGAAAAACTTGGCGAAAAGCTACAAAAAACGCAAAGTCGTCACTGATGTTAGCTTAGAAGTTGAATCTGGTCAGATTGTTGGGCTGCTCGGTCCAAACGGTGCGGGTAAAACCACCTCGTTTTACATGATTGTCGGCTTAGTACCTCGCGATGAAGGCACCATTACCATTGACGACAATGACATCAGTATTTTGCCGATGCATAGCCGTTCACGACTTGGCATTGGCTATCTTCCGCAAGAAGCGTCGATTTTCCGTAAGCTTTCAGTAGAAGATAACATCATGGCCGTACTTGAAACTCGTCAAGAAATGACGAGGGAAGAGCGCCAAGATAAACTGGAAGATTTGTTGGAAGAATTCCACATCCAGCACATCAGAACCAGTGCTGGTATGGCACTATCAGGGGGTGAGCGACGCAGGGTGGAAATCGCTCGAGCTTTAGCGGCCAACCCTCAGTTCATTTTATTGGATGAACCTTTCGCTGGTGTTGACCCAATTTCGGTTAATGACATCAAGAAAATCATTGAGCATCTGCGCGATCGTGGTCTCGGAGTGTTAATCACTGACCATAATGTACGTGAAACACTGGACGTATGTGAAAAAGCCTATATCGTGAGCCAAGGGCACCTAATTGCATCGGGAACTCCGGCAGAAGTTCTCAATAATGAACAGGTGAAACAAGTTTATCTCGGCGAACAATTCCGTCTATGATTATATTAGGAACGGTAAGATTCTGAGCATTACAAGGTAAGTAACACTGAATGAAACCTTCATTACAACTCAAGCTAGGTCAGCAGTTAGCCATGACGCCACAGTTGCAGCAAGCGATTCGCTTATTGCAATTGTCGACACTCGATCTTCAACAAGAAATCCAAGAAGCGTTGGACTCAAACCCATTATTGGAAGTTGAAGAAGGCCAAGACGAGCCTCTAGCAAACGGTGAAGATAAGTCAGCGGTCGAGGCAGCTGATAGCAACAGTGCTAGCGAACCAACAGAAATTGACGTTCCAGATAGCTCCGATGTGATAGAGAAATCAGAAATTAGCTCTGAACTTGAAATCGACACGACTTGGGATGACGTCTACAGCGCGAATACTGGTAGCACCGGCTTAGCTCTTGATGATGATATGCCCGTCTACCAGGGCGAAACCACTGAATCATTACATGATTACCTCATGTGGCAGCTTGACCTAACACCATTCAGTGAAACCGACCGCACGATTGCATTAGCGATTATTGACGCTGTTGACGACTACGGCTATTTAACTTTGTCGCCTGAAGAGATTCATGAGAGCTTCGATAATGAAGAGATAGAGTTAGACGAAGTAGAAGCCGTTCGTAAACGCATTCAACAATTCGATCCTCTTGGCGTAGCATCGCGTAACTTACAAGAATGTTTGTTACTGCAATTGACGACCTTCCCAGAAGACACGCCGTGGCTTGCTGAAGCCAAAATGATACTTGCGGATCACATTGATCACCTAGGCAACCGAGACTACAAGCTCGTCATCAAAGAGACTAAGCTGAAAGAAGCCGATCTTCGTGAAGTCTTAAAGCTTATCCAACAGTTAGATCCTCGTCCAGGTAGTCGCATCACTCCTGATGATACCGAGTACGTAATCCCAGACGTATCCGTTTTTAAAGACAATGGCAAATGGACCGTTTCTATAAACCCGGATAGCGTGCCAAAATTAAAAGTAAATCAACAATATGCTCAATTAGGCAAAGGTAATAGCGCGGATAGCCAGTACATCCGCAGCAATTTGCAAGAGGCAAAATGGTTAATTAAGAGCTTAGAGAGTAGAAACGAGACGCTACTCAAAGTTGCAAGATGTATTGTTGAACATCAACAAGATTTCTTCGAGTATGGTGAGGAAGCCATGAAGCCAATGGTACTCAATGATGTCGCTTTGGCTGTGGACATGCATGAATCCACGATTTCTCGTGTAACAACGCAAAAGTTTATGCATACACCACGTGGTATTTTTGAATTGAAGTACTTCTTCTCTAGCCATGTTAGTACTGACAACGGCGGAGAATGTTCGTCAACAGCAATTCGTGCACTCATTAAAAAACTGGTCGCAGCAGAGAATACTGCCAAACCACTGAGTGATAGCAAGATTGCTGCTCTTCTGGCTGACCAAGGGATTCAGGTCGCAAGACGTACGATAGCCAAATATCGCGAATCCTTGGGAATTGCCCCTTCAAGTCAGCGTAAACGCCTATTATAAGGCACTAACTGAAAAGGAAAGTCTATGCAAATCAATATTCAAGGCCATCACGTTGATCTTACCGATTCAATGCAAGACTATGTAAATTCTAAGTTTCAGAAGCTCGAAAGGTTCTTCGACCATATCAATCAAGTGCATGTTGTACTAAAAGTTGAAAAAATTACTCAAATCGCGGAAGCTACGCTTCACATAAATCAAGGCGAAATCCACGCATCAGCCGATGACGAAAATATGTATGCCGCGATCGATTCGCTGGTAGATAAATTGGTTCGCCAACTTAATAAGCACAAAGAAAAACTAAACAGTCATTAATCATGCAACTGAGCGAAATACTGTCATTGGACTGCACCAAAAGTGCGGTCCACTGCACGAGTAAAAAACGCGCCCTTGAAATGATCAGCCGTATCGTGGCTGATCAAACGGGCCAAGATTCTACCGAGCTGTTCGAATGCATGCTCAATAGAGAAAAAATGGGCAGTACCGGTATCGGAAACGGTATTGCGATCCCTCACGCGAGAATGCAATCAAGCGACAAGGCCATTGCTGTCTTACTGCAATGTGATGAAGCAATCGAATTTGATGCGATTGACAATCGACCTGTCGATCTTCTTTTTGCGCTCCTTGTACCAGAAGAACAGTGCAAAGAGCACCTCAAGACTCTATCCTCTATGGCAGAACGTCTGAGCGATAAGCAAGTATTAAAACTACTGCGTAATGCTCAGAGTGATGAAGAACTTTACGACATCATGATTCACCAATAAGCAGGACTAACTCCATGCGACTAATCGTTGTTAGCGGGCACTCAGGTGCCGGTAAAAGTATTGCGCTTCGTGTACTGGAAGACTTAGGTTACTACTGTGTTGATAACCTGCCAGTTAACTTGCTGGACGCATTTGTTCATTCTGTTGCTGACAGCAAACAGAATGTTGCAGTCAGCATTGATATTCGTAATATTCCTAAAAAGCTAAAAGAACTGACGAGTACACTAGAACAGTTAAAAACTGAGCTTGATGTGACCGTGCTTTTCTTGGACGCCAATAAAGAAACGCTACTCAAACGCTACAGCGAAACACGCCGAATTCACCCGTTATCTTTAGGTGGCACCTCCCTCTCGCTCGATCAAGCCATCGAGCGTGAGAAGCAAATTTTGACGCCACTCAAAGCGCATGCAGATCTGGTCCTAAATAGTAGTGGGCAGTCTTTGCATGAATTGAGTGAAACCGTGCGTATGCGCGTTGAAGGCAGAGATCGCAAAGGGCTCGTTATGGTATTTGAGTCTTTTGGTTTTAAATACGGCCTGCCTTCCGATGCCGATTACGTATTCGACGTTCGCTTCTTACCTAACCCACATTGGGAACCAGCACTACGCCCGCTTACAGGTCTGGATGCTCCTATCGCCGCATTTTTAGAGCAACACCAATCGGTGTTAAGTTTGAAATATCAAATTGAAAGCTTTATAGAGAATTGGTTACCTCTGCTTGAGAAAAACAACCGCAGCTACCTGACCGTTGCAATCGGTTGTACTGGTGGTAAGCACCGCTCGGTGTACTTAACTCAGCAAATCGGTGAATACTTCGCCAACAAAGGACACCAAGTACAAATTCGCCATACCTCACTAGAGAAAAACGCTAAGGAGTAGCCGTGGAGTTAAGTCGTAAAGTATTGATTCAAAACCGCCTTGGCTTACATGCTCGTGCAGCAGTCAAACTGGTCGAACTGGCACAGAGCTTTGAAGCGGTCATCACCATCGACAATGAAGAAGACAAAACCGCCACAGCAGACAGCGTAATGGGCCTGTTAATGCTAGAGTCCGCTCAAGGACAATACGTCACGATCCACGCAACGGGTGGGCAAGCGGAAGAAGCACTGGATGCCGTTTGCCATTTGATCGAAGATAAATTTGATGAAGGCGAGTAGTTTACTCGCTTTTTTCTTACCTCCCATTATCTTTCTCTTCCCTGACCTAATAAATAAATTTGCTTAGTATCATAAGTTGTTATTAAAAGGCGCCTAGAATTAAGTTATTATTCAACGCATTGTAAATATCAGGAATTGGGAGGAATGAATGGCAGAGCAAATTGAATTCGACCAAGCTCACCAAGCCCTCCAAGAAGTCACAGAAGCGCTAGAAAATGGCCGCTTCGTCCATGTTCGTCGTCAATTACAGGACATGGAACCTGAGGATATCGCTCACCTTTTAGAAGCCTCCCCACGTAAGAGCCGTGAAGTTCTTTGGCAACTCACCGACCCTGAAGATTATGGTGAAATCCTTGACGAGCTGAACGAAGACGTCAAAGACAGCCTCGTATCCAAAATGGCACCAGAAGCGCTTGCAGAAGCGACAGAAGGCATGGATACCGATGACGTGGCTTACGTACTGCGTAGCTTGCCTGACAACCTGTCACGCGAAGTCCTGTCGCAAATGGACTCATCTGACCGCCTACGGGTCGAAACCGCCCTATCCTACCCAGAAGACACCGCGGGTGGACTGATGAACACCGACGTCATCACAATTCGTGGTGACGTAGATGTGGACGTAGTTTTGCGTTATCTACGTATGAAAGGCGAGCTTCCAGAAGCTACGGATGCCCTGTATGTGATCGATGAAGAGAGTAAGCTCATCGGTGAACTGCCGATCACGACGCTTATTACCACTCAGCCAGACGTAAAAATCATTGATGTAATGGAAGACGCGGACGAGGCCATCACCGTCGATACTAGCGACTCAGATGTTGCGAGTCTGTTCGAACGCCGTAATTGGGTATCTGCACCTGTTGTTGATGAAAACTTGCATTTGGTCGGTCGTATCACCATCGATGACGTGGTTGACGTTATTCGTGAAGACGCGGAACACTCGATGATGAGTATGGCGGGTATGGACGATGACGAAGATACTTTCGCGCCTGTTGTAAAATCAGCTCGCAAACGCAGTATCTGGCTTGGCGCTAACGTATTAGCCGCCCTTGCTGCTGCTTCCGTTTCTAACATGTTTGAGGCCACATTAGACCAAATGGCCGCCATTGCGGTATTGATGACGATTGTTCCGTCCATGGGTGGTGTCGCTGGTAACCAAACCGTCGCACTAGTGATTCGTGGTCTTGCTCTTGGTCATATCGGAGACTCAAACAAACGCGAACTGTTAATGAAAGAAGCCTCGATCGGCTTACTTAACGGCATCATGTGGGCGCTAATTATTGGTGGTATTGTTGTTGCTTGGAAAGGTAACTGGATGCTCGGAGGAATCATTTCCGCCGCCATGCTGACCAACTTATTGGTCGCAGGTATTGCCGGAGTAACGATTCCAATCCTATTGAAAAAAATGAACATCGATCCCGCTTTAGCTGGTGGTATGGCATTAACAACAGTGACGGATGTGATTGGTTTATCTGTCTTCTTAGGGCTTGCCACAATACTGATTACCTAACAGCAAAAACGAAAAAGCCTGATGAACACATCAGGCTTTTTTGATTCTGATGTGCCGTCCTAAATAAGGTTGACACTTTCCACCCCCAAAATTGGAGAGTGTTATGAAATCAACAACTAAAAGAACT
>NZ_JAWOVO010000044.1:0-11699 GCF_033339955.1 Vibrio sp. 1731
GCGGGGTGGAGCAGCTTGGTAGCTCGTCGGGCTCATAACCCGAAGGTCGTCGGTTCAAATCCGGCCCCCGCAACCAAATACAAGACGATAGATTGAGTACTTATTTAGTATACAATTGTTAAGTCGTCTACGGATGCGCCGCTTGATTCAACGCCTGCTTCTCGCAACCAATCACATCGCTCTTTTCATAATGCTGCGAAGCATGAATCCCCAAAAGCTAAACTTTTATCCGCATCATATGATGTCGGACGATTTCGTTTGTGTTTAAAACACGATATGAATCGGCTGACGTACAAGTATGATGAGGCTTCGCGTGTTTTATCTACTTTAATTAACAGAGTTATCCACATACGTCGTTCTGTGGATAAGTTGGTTGATAAAGTGTTTTTAGCTTGACTTTTTATGATGGGGAAGAAAGATCTTTTCTCTAAAGTGAAGTTGAAACAACAAAGAAATATCAATTAAATCTTTGTTATATAAAGAAAAAATAAGTTTTTTGTCGGATCGAGTACGTTAAAATACGATCATTAACTGGTATTTTTTTGATCCTAGTCATTTCTCCGAGCTGTGTTTAACTTTTTTCTGCTAGCTTGTTTTTCTTGAATCTCAAATTTTTTTCCACATTACAAAATTGAGAACAAGGTCATGAATTGAACATGCAAAAGTACTTTCAATCTCTTGCATATAGACTACGCTCTATGCGTCTCTCGGCAGTCCCTTCTCGACTATCCTTATTAAGCGTTGCTTTTTCGTCTCTATAGATGAATTACTCTCAGTGGGGAGTTGATTCAGTTGCTCTGTCAAAGCCCATTTAATGTGCTCATCAAGTAATTTATTTTCACCTTGCCGACTTTCCAGCGCATCTATGATTCGCTGACTATATTCTGCATTACCAAGTGCGACAGCGATGTTACGTAGCCACTGTATATGACCAATACGACGGATAGCGGAGCCTTCCATATTTTTTAGAAAAGTCGCTTCATCCCAGTTAAACATGTCGACGAGGTCAGGGTTTTTGAAACTGTCACGACGGTGGAAATCATCTTGCTCCGTTATGTCGGCGTAGCGGTTCCATGGGCAAACCAATTGACAGTCGTCACAACCATAAATGCGGTTACCCATTGGCTTTCGAAACTCTTCAGGAATCACGCCATCGAACTCGATGGTGAGATAAGAGATACAACGCCTGGCATCGACAACTTTGTCTTCAACGATGGCTTGTGTTGGGCATGATGTAATGCATGCTTTGCATTTACCGCACTGATCAACGCTTGGCTCATCTACGGGTAGTGGTAAGTCGATAAGTAGTTCACCTAAAAAGAACCACGATCCACAGTCTTGATCTAAAATCAGGGAATGTTTCCCGGTCCAACCTAAGCCCGCTTTTTGGGCGAGAGGTCGCTCTAATATTGGTGCGGAATCAACGAAAGGTCGGTAACCATATTGACCAACCTCTTGTTCAATAAGTTTGCCGAGCTTATTTAGCTGCTTTCTGACGAGCTTGTGATAATCGCGCCCTAGTGCGTAGCGGCTAATATAGGCATGACTTTTATTCGCGAGGTTCGAAGCGAATTGAGCCTCTGGTGGCAGATAGTCCATCCGGACGCTGATAACACGAACGGTTCCCGGGAGTAGCTCATGGGGTCTAGCACGCATCATACCGTGACGAGCCATCCAATCCATTGAGCCGTGATAGCCTGCATCAAGCCATTTTTGTAGTGCTGCTTCATGTTCACTCAGATCAACGTCGCAGATCCCAACTTTTTGGAAGCCGAGTTCTTTTCCCCAAACTTTGATTTGTTGTGCGAGTTGTTCGTAGTTCATGTTAACCACCGGAATAAAGGGGGGCGGATCTTAACGGATCTCTGGCTTTGGTGCTACCCAGTTAGGTACGTTTTTGATGTTGTGAATACTGCTTATTGAAGTCATTTGCATATATTCTAAATCTAGGTCGATACTAAGATGATTAAGATACCGTTTATTGGATACTTTTTTCGCACATATGACATTTGAAAGCTTGTCTCTCAAAACCAACACGGTTTACTATTCCTGTTCTTTTGATTTTTATATAGTCAACGATCATTAGTTAGAGAAGCATCAATGAGCACGAAACAATTCAATTTAAAAGATGAGCATGAAACGGTTGCACTAGGCACCGCTTTGGCTCAGCTTTGTTCCCAGCAAACCACAATTTATCTGCATGGTGATTTGGGTGCAGGTAAAACAACCTTTAGTCGTGGTTTTGTCCGTGCTCTTGGTCATCAAGGTAACGTGAAAAGTCCAACTTATACTCTAGTCGAACCGTACCAGTTGGATCAGTGGCAAGTATATCACTTCGACCTTTATCGTCTTGCGGATCCTGAAGAGCTTGAGTTTATGGGGATTCGAGACTATTTCACAGACGATGCGATTTGCTTGGTTGAATGGCCTGAAAAAGGGCATGGCTTACTGCCACAACCGGATCTTGATGTAAACATTCGCTACCAAGGTGAGCAACGTGTAGCCGAACTAACAGCTAATAATGATTATGGTGTGCAGTTACTCAGTCGATTGGAGCTATGTTGAGTTTTTCAAATTTTAGAGTAGTGGCGACGTTTGTCGCCACTTTTCTCCTTCTCATCCCCAATTTAGCATTTGCTAACGTCGTTAAGAGTTTTCGAGTTTGGCCTTCACCTGATGAAACGCGTGTTGTCATCGATTTAGGCTCGGAAGCTGACTATTCCTATTTCTCTTTATCAGGGCCGGATCGCCTTGTCGTGGATTTAAAAAGCACGACGATGCAGGCCAAACTGCCTGTTACTGTTACGGATAGCCCTGTTTTAAAACTGGTACGAAAAAGCTCGCCTCCAGAGAAGGGCACTTATCGTTTGGTGTTTGAACTAAAAAAGAGCGTTCAAGCGGAATTATTTAAATTAAGCCCAACACCAGGTGGGCAGTATGGTCACCGCTTGGTGATTGATTTACCGCACGGTAAGAAGGCATCGACCTCTAAACCGAGTAAGCCAGCGGCGGCCAGCAAAGACATGAGTTCAGTTCAACGAGCTCAAGAAGTGTTAATTGTTATCGACCCTGGTCACGGTGGGGAAGACCCTGGCTCTATTGGCCCTTCACGTCGTAAGTACGAGAAAGATGCGGTATTGAGTATCTCAAGAAAAATTGCTGCTCAGCTCGATGCGACTCCTGGTATTAAAACGCGCATGACTCGTACGGGAGATTATTTTGTAAACTTAAACCGTCGTGTCGCGATTGCTCGTGAAAATGATGCGCACTTGCTGATTTCCATTCACGCAGATGCGTTTACTTCACCGAAGCCTCGCGGTGGATCGGTCTTCGTACTAAATACTCGTCGTGCAAATACCGAAATTGCTCGTTGGGTCGAGAACCATGAGAAACAGTCTGAGTTATTGGGCGGCTCGGGTAATGCGTTCTTCACGAAGACAAAAGATCGTAACGTGAACCAAACTTTGTTGGACTTGCAGTTTAGTCATTCACAAAAAGAAGGCTATAAGCTGGCAACAGAAATCCTAGGTGAGATGGGACGTGTTGCGCACCTGCATAACACCAAACCGATCAACACCAGCCTTGCGGTTTTGCGCTCTCCACAGATTCCGTCTGTGCTAGTGGAAACGGGCTTTATTTCTAACCCAACAGAAGAGCGTTTACTGTTTCAACGAGCGCACCAAGATAAGTTAGCTCAGGCTATCACTAAGGCGGTCGTCAAGTACTTAAAAGATAACCCACCAGAGGGTACGGTGTTCTCGCCTTCAGCGAAGCCAATGGTACATATTGTAAAGCGTGGCGAGTCATTATCGGTGATCGCGAACAAATATGGGCTTAGCTCTAAAGCGCTGATGTCGGCAAACAACTTGAAGTCGACAGGCTTGGCAATTGGTCAGAAGCTCAACATTCCTTCTGCTGGTACGATTAAAGTGCCAAGTAAACCGATTACTGTTGAGACAGAAACCATTACGCACAAGGTTAAGTCTGGTGAGTTCTTAGGTAAGATTGCGAATCACTATAAAGTGAAGGTTTCAGATATCCGCCGAGAGAATAACTTGAAGTCAGATACCTTGTGGGTAGGGCAAAAGTTGAAGATAACGGTCGCGGTAAAAGATAAACCGATTCGTAAGCACAAGGTTTCTCGGGGTGAGTTCCTTGGCAAAATAGCGTCCAAATACGGCGTTAGCGTATCGAGCATTCGTAAAGCGAATAACTTACGCTCTGATCAGCTAGCGGTTGGGCAAGTCCTGATCATTCCAAACAAGTAGGTGAGCTTCTAACTCATTATGACGATTAAAATTTTGCCAGCCAGACTTGCAAACCAAATCGCCGCAGGGGAAGTGGTCGAAAGACCTGCTTCTGTGATTAAAGAGCTGGTTGAAAATAGTCTTGATTCTGGCGCAACTCGAATCGATATCGATATCGAGAAAGGAGGCGCAAAGCTGATTCGTGTTCGTGATAACGGAAAAGGTATCGCGAAAGATGAACTCGGCTTAGCGCTCAGTCGTCATGCGACATCTAAGATACATACCTTAGATGATCTCGAAGCCATTATGAGTCTAGGTTTTCGCGGTGAAGCGTTAGCCAGTATTAGCTCAGTCTCGCGTTTGACGCTCACGTCGCGTCCTGCGGCACAAGAAGAAGCCTGGAGTGCCTACTCCGAAGGGCGTGATATGCAGGTGAAGCTTAAGCCAGCAGCGCACCCGATTGGCACGACTGTTGAGGTGTTGGACTTATTTTTTAATACTCCAGCGCGTCGCAAGTTTCTTCGTACGGAGAAAACCGAATTTGCTCATATTGATGAGTTATTGAAACGTATTGCGTTAAGTCGCTTTGATGTCACCATCAATGTGCGTCATAACGGCAAGATCATCCGTCAATATCGCGCGGCGAAAAATCAGCTTCAAACCGAAAAGCGTATTGCTGCTGTCTGCGGTAATGCGTTTGTGCGGCATATGCTCAGAATCGAGCTTGAGCATCAAGGGTTAAAGCTACATGGGTGGATTACCACGCCAGAGGGAGCAAGGCAGCAAAGCGATTTACAATATTGCTATGTGAATGGCCGAATGATGCGTGACAAATTAATCAATCACGCGATTCGTCAAAGCTATGAAATGAGCTTAAAGCCAGATCAGTTCGCTGCGTATGTGCTCTTTATTGAGCTAGATCCGCACCAAGTAGATGTGAATGTTCACCCTGCTAAGCATGAAGTGCGTTTCCACCAAGCTCGTTTGGTGCATGATTTCATCTATCAAGCTTTGACGGATGCACTTTCACAAAGCGCCGTGATTGATAAACCACAGGTGAATGAATCGGCATTTCATCGCGTGGAACCGACTGAGTCCGAAGAGATTGAACATTCGCCAGAGCCTGAAAAAGTACAAGAGCCAGCATCTTCACCAGTACCAGAGCGGGTTTATCAAGCGATAGATAGTATACCGGCTTATCCTGGACGCAGTGATTATGAAGTGAAGCCTCGTAATAGCGGTCCTAGTGAAACCTCCGTGCGAGAGGCGCGCGTAGTGGAGTCATTCAAACGTAATGATTGGGTGGAATCCAAACCTGCACCAAAGCCAAGTCACAGTAAAGAGCGCCACGTAGAACCAGCGCCAACTAAACAAGAAGTACGCGCTTATCACGAGCTGTTGAAAACGCCAGAGTTTGAGGCTCAGGCAGTCACTCCAATAGCGCCCCAAACGATAACTTCGCACACATCAATGCCATCGATTACTGCATTAGGCAAAGCGCTGATGGTGGTCGATGAACAATTTGTTTTGATGAGCAGTGACAGTGGGGCGGCGTTAGTCTCGTTACCTAGAGCAGAATTTTATCGTGTAAAAGGCCAGCTTTCTCCAAGCGATGGTGCACTCAAGGCACAACCTCTGCTTGTTCCTCTATCTATTAAGTTAGAGGCCGAATTAGTGAGACTGGCCCAAGATTATCAACAAGATTTGGCATTGCTTGGTATTCAATTGAAAGCGAGAAACGAGCACGCCTTAATGGTGATGGGCGTCCCAGCTCCGCTGCGTCAACAAAACTTACAAAATTTAGTACCAGATCTGTTATCTTACGCGCAATCTTGTGTGAACGAAGGTATAGCAGCGGCTCAGATGCTGTCTGAGTTGATAGATTGGCTCGCATTACAGGTCACGACAGTGAAGAGTCACTATACTTTTTCTGAAGCCATTCAAATTATTGCGGAACTTGAACAGCTAAGACATGGTCAATTGCCATTAGAAGATACAAAATTCGTATCCGCTGTTGATTTCTCTGCCACGATAGCCAAATTAAAACCATGACAGATAAACTACCTTTGGCGCTATTTTTAATGGGGCCAACTGCATCAGGCAAAACTGAGCTGGCGATTCGTCTTCGTCAAAAATTTCCGGTTGAGATCATCAGTGTTGATTCTGCTTTGATCTACAAAGGGATGGATATCGGTACGGCGAAACCGGATGAAAAAGAGTTAAGTTTGGCGCCTCATCGCTTGATAGATATTTTGGATCCAAGTGAATCTTACTCTGCCGCCGACTTTCGTCGAGATGCATTGAAAGCGATGAATGATATTGTTGCAGAAGGAAAAATTCCACTTCTTGTGGGTGGAACAATGCTGTATTACAAGGCGTTACTTGAAGGTTTATCACCACTTCCTGCTGCAAATCCTGAAATTCGTCAGCAAATTGAACAAGAGGCATTGACTAAAGGTTGGTCAGTGTTGCACGATGAACTCAAAGAGGTTGATCCTGTGTCAGCCGCGAGAATCCATCCCAATGATCCCCAACGTTTATCTCGGGCATTGGAAGTTTTTCGCATTTCAGGTAAAACTTTGACTGAATTGACTCAAACGAAAGGTGAAAGCCTACCATACCGAGTCAAGCAGTTTGCAATAGCTCCCAAGGATAGGGCAGAACTTCACCGTCGGATTGAACTCCGTTTCGAGAAGATGATGGAAGCGGGCTTTGAAGAAGAAATGAAAGCGTTATATTCGCGAAAAGATCTTCACCCCGATCTTCCTTCCATACGATGCGTCGGTTACCGACAGATGTGGGAGTATTTAGATGGGGAGTGTACACGTGACGAAGCGGTATTTCGTGGCGTATGCGCGACTCGTCAATTGGCCAAGCGTCAAATCACCTGGTTACGCAGCTGGGATGATTTAACTTGGTTGGATAGCGAGAACATTGAACAGGCATTAGAAACGATGTCGGAAGCAATAGCATCTGATTGACATAGCTGTGTATAATGTGATCGTTTTTGCGTGAACGCACTCTCAAAGGATCTGTTGTTGGCGGTTTTTATACTATGCTGCTAATTACTTAGAGTGCATTTTTGATTCGTTTAGCTCAGATGCAAAAGCCGTATCTTTTGCATTGCACCACTAGCTAAATAATTACAACTACAAATTAAATAAGGAAAATAAAAATGGCTAAGGGGCAATCTCTACAAGACCCATTTCTAAACGCGCTACGTCGTGAGCGTATCCCGGTATCTATCTACCTTGTGAATGGTATTAAACTACAAGGTCAGATCGAATCATTCGATCAATTTGTGATCCTGCTGAAGAATACTGTTAACCAAATGGTGTACAAGCACGCGATCTCAACAGTTGTGCCGGCTCGTCCAGTGAGCCATCACAGCGGTGAACGTCCACAAGGTGAGCGTCCACAAGAGAAATCTGAAGATTAATTCTTCATCGAGTATTTTTAAAATAAGGAGTTGATTGCTTGTTTGACCGTTATGAATCCGGTGAGCGAGCCGTACTTGTTCATATCAACTTCACGCAAGAAGGTGAATGGGAAGATCTGGCTGAGTTCGAAATGCTGGTTTCTTCTGCTGGGGTAGAGGCGCTACAAGTGGTAACTGGTAGTCGTCAATCCCCACACCCGAAATACTATGTCGGAGAGGGTAAGGCCCAAGAGATTGCTACAGCGGTACAATCAACGGGTGCCGAAATTGTGATTTTTAATCACGCCCTCTCTCCTGCCCAAGAACGTAACCTCGAAGCACTGTGCCAATGTCGAGTTCTCGACCGCACTGGTCTTATTCTCGATATCTTTGCTCAACGAGCTCGAACACACGAAGGTAAGCTACAGGTAGAGCTGGCTCAACTTCGTCATATCTCTACTCGTTTGATTCGTGGTTGGACACACCTTGAAAGGCAGAAAGGTGGTATCGGTTTACGTGGCCCGGGTGAAACCCAGCTGGAAACCGACCGTCGCTTATTGCGTGACAGAATCAAAGCCATCCTGCGACGCTTAGACAAAGTAGCGAAGCAGCGTGAACAAGGGCGCCGCGCCCGAAATCGAGCTGAAATCCCAACGGTTTCACTTGTGGGTTACACCAACGCGGGTAAGTCGACACTCTTCAACCGTATTACAGAAGCTGGCGTGTACGCGGCTGATCAATTATTTGCTACTTTGGACCCGACTTTACGTAAGATAGAGTTAGCAGATGTTGGTCCTGCCATCTTGGCAGACACGGTTGGTTTTATTCGACATTTGCCACACGACTTGGTTGCGGCCTTCAAGGCAACCTTGCAGGAAACGCAAGAAGCTGACATTTTGTTACATGTTGTTGATGCCAGTGATGAGCGTTTTCGTGAGAATATTCAAGCTGTTCATGAAGTACTAGAAGAGATCGACGCGCATGAAGTGCCGACTCTGGTTGTCATGAACAAAATCGACAATCTAGATTCGCAGAAACCACGTATAGAACGAGACGAGGAAGGCGTACCTCGCGCAGTTTGGGTTTCAGCAATGGATGGGTTGGGCATTGATGTCCTGTTTGAGGCTCTGACGGAACGTCTGGCGTCACAAATGGTCGAGCATCAGTTGCGAATTCCTCCACAGTATCAAGGACGATTCCGTAGTACCTTCTTCCAAATGAAGTGTATTCAACGTGAGGAATATGACCAGGATGGTAACTTGTTGATCGATATTCGAATGCAGCAAGTAGATTGGTCTAGACTTGAAAAAAGAGAAGGGGCAGTTTTGACTGGCTTTATAGTCACTTAAAGGACTGCTACAGTATAACGTCATATCAAATGATGGAGCTTTCTAATGGCGTGGAATGAGCCTGGAAATAACAACGGCAACAATGGCCGCGATAATGACCCTTGGGGTAATAATAATCGTGGTGGCCAGCGTCCTGGTGGCCGAGATCAAGGTCCGCCAGATTTAGATGAAGTGTTCAACAAACTGAGTCAAAAGCTGGGCGGCAAGTTTGGTAAAAAAGGCGGCGGTGGTTCTCCAATCGGCGGCGGTGGTGGTAGTGCAATTGGCTTTGGCGTGATTGCTCTGATTGCTGTTGCAGTTTGGTTCTTCGCTGGTTTTTACACCATCGGTGAAGCAGAGCGTGGTGTTGTACTGCGTTTAGGTAAATACGATCGTATCGTAGACCCAGGTCTTAACTGGCGTCCTCGCTTTATTGATGAGTACGAAGCGGTAAACGTACAAGCGATTCGTTCACTACGTGCATCTGGTCTAATGCTGACCAAAGATGAAAACGTTGTAACAGTTGCGATGGATGTTCAGTACCGAGTGACTGACCCATACAAATACTTGTACCGTGTAACCAATGCAGACGACAGCTTGCGTCAAGCAACGGATTCTGCACTACGTGCAGTAATTGGTGACTCATTGATGGATAGCATTCTAACCAGTGGTCGTCAGCAAATTCGTCAAACTACGCAAGAAACACTGAACCAAATCATTGATAGCTATGATATGGGTCTGGTACTTGTTGATGTGAACTTCCAGTCTGCTCGTCCACCAGAGCAAGTGAAAGATGCGTTTGATGATGCAATCGCAGCACGTGAGGATGAAGAGCGTTTCATTCGTGAAGCTGAAGCATACAAGAACGAAATCTTGCCTAAGGCAACGGGTCGTGCAGAGCGTTTGAAGAAAGAAGCACAAGGTTACAATGAGCGTGTCACTAACGAGGCTCTTGGTCAGGTAGCACAGTTCGAAAAACTACTACCAGAATACCAAGCAGCGCCTGGTGTAACGCGTGATCGTCTGTACATTGACGCAATGGAAGAGGTGTACTCAAGCACTTCGAAAGTGTTGATTGACTCGGAATCAAGCGGCAATCTTCTTTACCTTCCAATCGATAAGTTGGCGGGACAAGAGGGCAAAGCAGATACCAAACGTAAATCGAAGTCATCTTCAACTTATGATCAAATTCAACTTGAGTCTGATCGTACACAAGAAGACACTTCGAACACGCAGTCTCGTTCAACAGGTTCACGTCAAGGGAGATACTAAGAATGCGTAAGTTAATGATCCCTGTACTGGTAATCGCACTGGCATTAATGTTGATGTCTTTGTTTGTGATTCCTGAAGGTGAGCGCGGTATCGTGGTTCGATTTGGTCGTGTCTTGAAAGACAACAACGACATCACTCGAATTTACGAGCCTGGTCTGCATTTCAAGATGCCTTTGTTTGACCGTGTGAAACAACTTGATGCACGTATCCAAACAATGGATGGCCGTGCAGACCGTTTCGTAACGTCTGAGAAAAAAGACGTTATCATTGATACCTACGTGAAGTGGCGTATTGAAGATTTTGGTCGCTACTACCTCGCGACTGGAGGTGGTAACTCGCTAACGGCAGAGGCACTACTTGAGCGTAAAGTGACGGACGTGCTTCGTTCTGAAATCGGTGCTCGTGAAATCAAACAGATCGTATCTGGTCCACGTAACGATGATGTGCTACCAGAAGACGCAAGTGCCGATGTTGTCGCAACTGAAGCGGCTCGTGAGGCGCTTGAGATTGATGGTGAACGCGACCTAATCATGTCTGAAGTATTGAAAGACACGCGCGAAAGCGCAATGAAAGACTTGGGTGTTCGTGTCGTTGATTTCCGAATGAAGAAAATCAACCTGCCTGATGAAATCAGTGAGTCTATCTACCGTCGTATGCGTGCGGAGCGTGAGTCTGTTGCTCGTAAGCACCGTTCTCAAGGTCGTGAAAAGGCGGAAGTTATTCGTGCTCAAGCAGAACTAGAAGTAGCAACTATTCTAGCTGAAGCTGATAAAACTGCGCGTGTGACACGAGGTGAAGCGGATGCTGAAGCTGCGAAGATTTATGCTGAAGCGTACAACAAAGACCCTGAGTTCTTTAGCTTCCTACGCTCGCTACGTGCGTATGAGAAGTCCTTCAGCTCTAAGAGCGATATTCTGGTGCTTGATCCGAAGAGTGAGTTCTTCCAATACATGAACCAGTCGAAGGGCAGCATGGAGAAATAATCTCCGCGTCTCATTGAAATAAAAGGCTCCTTAGGGAGCCTTTTTTGTATCTGATGCTAAGTGCTAGCTCATCATGATGGCGATGACGGATCCAGCAACTACTAGGCAGCCACCGATGCGTCGTAGCTGATGGTTGGGTTGTTCACTTAATTGAGCCACCATATTCCGCCAACCGTTAGGAGCAATCAGTGGCCCAATGCCTTCCACGATCAAGACGAGCCCAATCGCCAACCATATGGATTCAGACATAGCGCTTTCCAGTCGAATAGAGAAAGCTAAATACTATCAGTGATATGCTGATTTCAAAATGAACAAAGTGGCAAGATGACATTCTGGTAGTAACTCTGTGAACAAAAAATGACTGCAAGAAGCGTGATTCGGTGCTAGAATCCATTTTTAACTAGCAATCAGACTTGGAAAGATGGGAAATAACGTAGTCGTTCTAGGCACC
>NZ_JAWOVO010000045.1:0-10874 GCF_033339955.1 Vibrio sp. 1731
CGGCTGCAACCCTGCTTGCTCAAAATCTATTCAAACATGGTTGTGCTTTGGGGAAATTATGAGGGGATCCCTCAGTATTTCGCCTGAGTCCGAAGAATCAGATTTTAATACCTTTATTTATCACAGAGCGCTCCCTTCTACTGGAACTGATTCAACTAATCCAAAGTCAACTTCAACACGAACGCCCAGTGTACGGCATGGAGAGAGTAAGTTAGAAAGGCTGTATTATCATTTATTAACCGACACACTATCAAATTGGCATTTCTCCGGAAAATCTATGTCGGCTGAACAGCACTTATTCAAACTTAAGAGGTCTGCCAATAAAATCCTCTTTGGAAGTAGTACTCTTGATAAATACATATTTATCGGACCAACAGGTTTGAGATACGCTTTTTCAAAACTCTATCGTAAAACCGGGGCTGGGTGGAAAGGCCCTGGACGCCCACAAGCATTTTGCATGTTCATCACCAATACTATTGAGTTAAAAGAACATTCTTTAGTAATTGATGACACGTGTCTGTCGTTTACCCGTTTGGTGAGCCCTTTAGCCAAATCGGCACTTAAAGAAGTGGAAGGACCTTATTTCGTCTTAGCAACCTTATGCCAAATGCACTCAGAAAGAATTAAGCTACACACCGTTTACATCCAACCAATCGTTTCATTGACAAATCAGGTACCTATTACTTCATCATTTGAACGCAAGGTTTTTACCGCACTAATATCTAAAATCGATAATGGCTCAAAACGTTACAGTATTCAGAAAATACTAACCACTCAGATGCAAAGAAACACTTCGGACTACTCCACGCCGAGCTTTATCTTGCAACTGAAGAATAATCATGGAAAAGTGATTTACCGGAGTATGGTTCAAATTGACGATTCGATTTATAACTTAGATAGATTTAGTCGCTCACCCATTTCTCTATGGCGTGTTAACCACTCAATGACAATATCCCCTGATGAGCCAATAGATATTGCCACAGAAAAGATTCTTTAAACTATACGAGTTTTGACGTTACTCGAGCTCATCCGGTCAGACAGAGATCGACGTTTAGGGAAAACAACTATCAAGAACAAAATCGGCACCGTTAAGCAAATTAGAGTACCGAACAAACGATACACATAAGTAGAAACCTCAACGTTCTCACCTTCTTTTCCTTGCACCTGAAGTTTGAATATTTTTTCCCCTAACGTCCTCTTCAAAAGTATGTATTGGCCCATCATCGTAAAGAAAAAGAACACATAGAAATAACCTATGCTTTGGATAGTCAACGCATTTAGTTCAAAGACGTAAAACTCTAAAATACCGAATAATAAGCTAATCAAACAATAGTCGGTTACAAATGCCAAAAATCTCTTTATCACGTACCAACTCCGTTTAATAAAATATGTTCTTTAACCCTATTGATACAATCAATGTAAACATCTTTGTCAGTCATATCATCGACTTCACCCTTCTTCTTGATGAGTGCTTTCATATCTGGGAACGACAAAACCTGTCCTAATGCAATATTCAATTCATCATAAGGTACTGAGTCACCTAATGCCTCTTTTACTTTTCTTCTGACATGAACATCTTCGGCATCACTTGCTAATGACCATACTAAGCCAGGAGGTAACACCGATACGATAGGTTGAATAATTGGCGCTTGTATTTTCTTCAGCTTACCTATGTACAAGATTCCGCGCCCCATGCCATTTAAAATTCCAGCTTTACCGACATACGATTCTATAGATTCAAACTCATCATCTGTTAGCTTAAACTGTTCCTTAATCACCCGTTCTGTACCTACACCTGGGATGTTGCAAATGAAGGTATTAGTAGCCAAGTCGCGAATAGATGGAGGGAAAGCTTCGTACATCTGTGTCAATAAAGTGATGATCTCACGATACTTACGCGCTGTTTTTACTTCTTTATCAAAGTTTTCATCTAACTCAGGACATTGAGCCTGTTCGTATTCGTCTTGGAAGTAATACTTGGGTAAAGGCTTTTTCGCTCGAGCAATTCGAAGTGCACGCTTATAAAACACAGGATCTGCATCATTTTTTACATCATCTTCATGTACCCAGAAATGCCTTTGAGCTAGACCTTTTGCAAGAATAAACCATGCATTTTTCATCGCTGCTGGGGCGGAATCTACAACTGGTTTAGCGTTTACAAACAGCATTGAAAGGTCAGAGTAATCTACCATCGGATATGAGCCTAAAATTGCGCTATATCGATCTGTCATCAGCTGCACTGAAGCACCAATTAGGTCCAGTAGTTTTTCTCCTCCAACTTTGAAAGAACCCATAGCGCTTTGCTGTTCAGCCGACTTTACCTCTTTGGGTAAGTCAGAGATCAGCGGCCAAATATACCTATGAGCTATTTTTGACAATCTTAGGAAATATTGTCGTTGAGCGTTAGATATACCTTCTTCATTCGATGCTTTGTATAGGGCATTACGGGCGTTTAGGTAGCTGTACGACGACTCGCTCTTTAAATGTTTTTGTACAAGATGGTGAGCAAGCTCTTTCTGTATTTTATCGACGCCGGGTTGCGAAGGGTCAATTTTCCTAGGCTGTGAAATAGCCTTTGCTACCATACTGTCAATTATTGCTGAAACACAGTTATCAAGTTGTACGTGGATTGGCTGTTTCGAGCCACCATTGACTATCTTAGTAACAAAAGCAGTCGCAGTGTTGTTCTCCGGCTTAGCCAATTTATTGTAACCATATTGTGGCTCAAGCATGTTGTAAGCGCTTGTCTTTTCATTGGCAAGACTGATTGCCCCTACTTTAGCTCTATCCTCTTTCTTCAGGTTTGCCCTAACAGTTTCGGCAGTGAATAATATTGACTCACCATAGTCGACCCCCGCAATAAGAGGCAACGATGTCGTTCCAGCTAAGAAATGCATTGCCCTGGTTAATACACCAGCTTGAACTGACTTACCAGAACCCATAGATCCACTAACTAAATTCAAGTGATGTGACTGTGTTGAATCAAAGTCAATAGGCCATGGCTTGCCATCAGGTGTGATATAGAGCAATACGCCGGAGTCCCACGGCGAGGCAGGACGTATGATTGGAGCGGACGAGAAGGCTGTTTCAATACTGTCATTACTCGCTCTCCCAACAGGCCTTGAGCTATAGCCAGGTAAAGAGGATAAAAGGCCCTCTATAGGAAATGAGCACATACGTTGCCTTTCCCCTCCCCAACCTCTAAGTGCACTTTGTACGGCTTTGAAACGTGTATTAGTTTCCGTTTCGTTATCACCCCAAACAGTCACCGACATATAACACTCTACTGCACACCCTCCTTCTTGAATGAACTTTGTTGTCTTATTACAGGCTTTCAGAATTTCACTTGATATTGGGTTAGTTTTAGCAACGAATGTGGTGAGACTCGATTTAGTCATTTTAGAGGTTTGTATACTTTGGGAGCCAGAAACCAGAGTGTACGATATACGCATAGGAACATCTCTGTTAACTCGGTTTATAAAACTCCTCATTAACATAGGCTCATCCCCGACTAAGTAACGCTCAAGCGTGGTATAGCAGTGACCATTGAAAAACTTAAAGTCAGGTCTTTTAGCATCCTCAAAAGGCTGTTCTACTATCTGCGAATGTATGGAGCTATGCCCAATCTCATCAGTATCAACCTTGTAGGTATGATTGCTCATTATTTTAGGAGATGATTCTTGTCGTGTGGATGGTTTCCAACGGTCCTGGTTTTCAAAGTCTCGGTATAGAAGATCTCTGATTTCCTTTAATGCACGATGAGACTCTAGTTTTTCGAATAGAACGTACTCAGAAAAAATATTAGTCATTTCTGTAACAAAAGAACGATGCTGGTCGTAAATCTGCATCGTTTCTACCCAGTGATTCTGGGTCTTAGAGCTACTGCTTAAACTGTGACCATATTCATCTGCCAATTTTTTTCTATTTTCATTACCCTCTTTGATGTTTGGTCTATCAAGAGTTTGGGGTGTCGTAGTCAATACAATATAGGTCATCTCTGGCTTAATTAGCTGAGAAATGAGGCTCTTTTCAGTCTTGTTTAACTTCTCATTTTGGTAGCCCATCGTTTTTGATACAGAGTCCACTGTATTAAGACACTTGTTCACAAAGCTCTCAGAACGACTTGAATCAATATCGATAACAAAATCTATTCTGTTTCCACTGTCTGTAAAATTTTGTCGAGCTCTACTTGCCATAAAGTCAAGTATGGCAAGCTCCTGCTTATTTGAGTAGAACCTGTAAGCCCCGTTCAACTTTAGTAGGGTAACCATTGAACCATCGTGAGTTAGCAGTGAGTGAGGGTCAATGCTTGATGTTGTTTCTAATTGACAAATCTCATAGGGTTTATAGGCGATTAGATTCGCTAAAAATGAAAGAGCTCCCATTAGATAGTTAACCTCTTTACTTTCTTCGCAATAACTGGTTGAGTATCCACTCTTCTTGTAGATAGGGCTGTGATTAATTCACTCATTTGAGCTTTCTTATCCGCATCATCTAGCTGTTCAATTTGATCTAGTTTAATGACATCCTGTACCCCAAACGAGTTATGAAACTGTGAGTTAAGCTTTCCGAACACATTCAAATCTTGAAGCTTTTTGTATGTCTCGGGCATTTGACCATCTGAGAAAATTTCTAGCGGTTCAATTTCCATTTTCTACACTCCGATATCTGGCATTGCGCCAAATTTTTCTGCAATAATATTGGCTTTTTTTACATCTTGGCTACTTAACCAAACCCTTGCCGCACCGACACCAAACCCACCGCCGACGAAACCTGCTTTCATAAACGCTTCCGCAAGTTTGGAGCAAATAATCCTGTCATATGCTCTGAGGTACACTCCCAGGCCAGTAGCTTGTTTTTGACTTCCTAAGTGGACTTTATCGGCTAAGGCACACCAAATATTTTCACTGACCACACCTTTAGAGTAACTATATCTATTTTTTGATAGGTCTATTTCAGGCCTTACATCCAACTTACCAGCATTAGTTTTCAGGCCTCCCAAAATTTCAACCTCACAGTAACGTAAAATATCAATAACCTCTGGAAGAGCAGCCCATATTCTCGTTGTAGATTTCACACCTTCGATTCCAAAGGTAAAACTTTGAGCTCGCTTTGGGTCGATAGACTTTACTTTGATATTTAGAATTGCAGCAGTATTTTTATGGAGGTTCTTTAAACCTATTATGACTTTTTCTGTATCAGGGAGTAGTACTTTGTTTTTATATCCAGCAACAATTGGCCCATCGCTACTAAACGTAAATTCTTCCCAATTGTTATCCAAAGGAAAGTTTTGATTCATTAAGTATTCGAAATGCGCAACCCTTGGTAAGGTATAATGATAGATCTTTCCGTTTGCAGACTTTACAGTACCTTGGAATGACTGATACGCATCATTTAATGCCGCTTTAGCTGAAGCGTCTGCGAGTTCACTTATATTTAGTAGTTCAGAAGGTAGGAACCCTTGTGATTCCAGGTATTGTGGGATTTCACCACCAAGGCGATATCGAAGGTAGTCCGGATTAAGTTCGAATTTACCCTGTAGATCTGCAGCAATTGACTGAACTAGCTTTGCTAAATGTTGAATACCTTCAATATCTTTTTTAACATTCAACTCCCTCATTATCTGTTGTAAAGACAACCTTAAATATTGCGACGAACGTAGGTTAGGTACTTTGTAGAGGGCTTCTTTTTGAAATATAGAGTGTTGAATGTTAGTTACCCAAATTGTAGACATCTCCAAATCAGAATAGGAACTAAACTCCTTCACCTTGCCATCGACACAAGAGAATCCACTCCTAGGTTTTTTTTCATCGTTGAATATCGCTACGCCATATGTGTTCATTAATATCCTATCCTTCTAAACTAGAGATATGGTTGTTCACTATTTCTGGCCAATTGTTTGGGTCATAGAAATCTGAAAAGAAGTCTTGGTTCCTACTCCACTCCTCTATCTCTCGAGAAAAGGGATCTGGAGTAAACAGCAACCTTAAATGAGGGTACTTTAACTGACGTTCGGAATACTCTTTGTCATCCATAGCACGAAAGTCTTCAGCTAGTGCCCTAATGTTGGTTATTTTGTACACTTGACTTACTTGCTGCGCCGTAGCAGAAAGGAGCTCGATCCAGAGCCCTGTATCGCGTGCAATACGCAGAAGCGTAGTACCGCATTTTTCTGGACCTTGGATTTTTGCTAAGTAATTTGCAACCCAAGATATTCGAACGTAAGCATTGAGCTCCTCCTGGGTCAAAGAGGGACAAAAAACTAAAGTGGCAAGTTTATTATCTGCAACAAAACCCAGATGTTCACACATATGACATAGAGGGCATTTACACTCAAAGTTAATGATTTCGTTATGTTTGTGATTCCCATCCTTGTGATGAACATGTTGATACTTTTCTGAACGAAAATGGCAATCAGTACATCGATAGTCAACATCTGATAAAAACTCCACCCTTTTTAGTTGAAAGTCTTTATCATCAGATGGTTCTGGTGGTTCTGATAAACGCCATTGATGGCTTCTACTAACACCTATGAACATTACTCACCTATATATGTCATTTGTGGATATTTTACAATACCCCAATTATCATAATAATTGGGATGATTAACAAGGAATAATTTGGAGAGGCGTTAAGTAAGCGCTTATACCAAGATCGAACTGAGTACTTTTCCGATTGATATCTTTATAACGTGGGCAGGTGAACAGTAGAGGATGGCGAGCGATTATGAGTAAAGATGTGGCTTCTTTCTTTTTCTGTTGCTTATAAATACTGATGTTTCGGGTTATCGATTTATGCTACGCCATAGCTGTTTAATAGTGGCATTTGTATGATGCTTGCGGTTAGTAAACCATTTCCGATACAAAACGCCATCGGTCGCACCGATATTACCTTGATTACCTGCTAACCAAGCTCTGTGCAACTCACTTCTAGCAACCAGCCGCCTAAAACTTCTTGGCAAGAAAAGCTGCTCATACCCAACAAAATAGGCTCGCTCGCATATCAGTTTATATACACTTGTCATACAGTTTTCCTTATCCAGTTAATGTTTCTTTTTAGGTTTCAGCAGCGTCTTAACTAGCTTATCTATCTTACGCTTCTGCTTGTACATGGGCGGTTGTATAGGGCAACATCTAAGAGATCACTTAGCTCTCCAACAGCATCACCAGTTTTAGTCGGGTTTACTGACCTTTAAGCACCACCCCCAGTTCTTCTAGTGGCCATACGAGTGTCTAGTTCTTATGTTGAACATGGCTCCCTCTTTGTTATCAAGTTGTTCTGATGGCATTAATCCATTTGAATCGCCTATTTTGACAGTTGTCATAAGCATGTAGGTGTAATTCAATACCTTTTACACAATCTAGTTGTTTACAATCTCATTTTTTGCCGTTTTTTCCGTAGATAAAACCATACACTGCAGTAATAAAAGCGAAAATGAAGAACCACATTAAATTTTCATTCTCGATTAGAGTTTCTAGAGAAAAATCTAGGACAAATCGGACTAAGAAATAGGCACTAGCAAGGGCTGAAACGTTAGTAATAAAGTCCGCGAACTTCCGGTGGTTAGGTTTTGGTTCTGGCATGTTTTTTCCAATGTTGATTACAGCCCATGTCTAGGGCTGTATTTGTACTGTTTCTCTGCTCGCTTTCTTAAGCAAACAGCCTCAAAAAAGTCACTTGTGCTACTAAGGTACTTTTGCTTATTACCCACTCCGATGTAGGCGACAAAGTAGCCATTGATCTGTTTCACTCCAGTCACACCAGTTTTGTTGCGGCGACTTCTAGCTAAATTTCTCTGAGCAACGCAGTTGTCCCCCTACGTAAATTGCTCCATTTATCATTTAGAGAATCACCATCTTTATGATCGATGATGAAATCAGGAAAATGACCAGTCATTATTGACCAAGCGATTTGACCAGATGTGTACTCTTTACCGTCAATGACAATTCTGCGCCACACGTTGCCTTTCTTCCGCTTGACGCATCCCGCAACTAGATTAGCTCGGCGGCCTCTGCCCAACTTTTTCCACTGGATGATGCCACTATCAGGGTCATAGGTGAGTTGGTTTCTAATCTAAGTTACTAATTCCAATACTATCTTCCAACGTTAAATTCGCTCTAAAACTGGCAACTGAAATGAGCCAGTTGCGCTTTGTAACCAAGCACGATGTATCTGAGTGCGAGCAAGTAGCTTCCTAACCAATTTGGGGACTTCTTTTTTGGCTTTATCGGCTTGGTTATATGACCAGATCTGCAATGGCTCGTAACTATCTCTATCCAGCAGGAACTACTCTTTATATCCAACTTTATTGGGATTTCTATTACCAAATCTCTTTCTAGCCAACCACATCCCTAAGAACTGGAGTACGACAATCAAGATCATCACTGAAAAAGCCATTTCACGATTAATAACGCCAACGAAAAGTAACACTAGACTTAATACAAAACCGATGACAATTGCTTGTAAATGGTGCTTATGTAAAGAGGTTCCTTTAGGTTGCCAATATCTAGCTAATATATTGTCTAACATAAGGTGTTACCTACATCTTGATGAGAGCGTTAAAGAATAGTTCTCCATCAGTGAAAGCATCTTGCAACGTCAAACCGTATGCTCTGTGCATCCATGCGGATTTCAGGACTGATAGCCTACACTTAACTTGAAATTCTGCTTCTTCTTTATCTAAATTTGGATACCCAGCAACCCCCAATAATAGGTCATGTATGCGCTGATTAGATTGGCTCAACTTGATTATAATTGAAGGAGTAGTGATATAGTTTAGTTTCTCTTTAGATACCTCAGTTAGCTCCAACTCTGTAGCAATCACATCAAACCATAAGGTAACTTGTTGTACGCAGATGGAGCTATCGGCATTTGTATATTCACTCAGGCTATCACTAATTTCTTTAGCTAATACTATTTTCATTTCTTGTTAGTCCTTGGTCGTTGTCTTAACTTTTTCTTTAAGGTCTGCGTTCTTATTTTTGAAGCATTTTTACGGTTCTAAAAGGTAAATCTAAGGTTTTTATGAGCTAATATGTTCCCTATCCTAATTAACCTACTTTTTTAGCTAAAGACTTTGCCAGTCCCTCGTTAACAAATGATTTCCAATTTTCTTTAGTTAGTTCTGCCTCGACAACTTCTTCTTCGACTAGCGAAATGATGATTTCTCGATTAATTAGGTTTGTAGCCATGTCTAAATCATGTAAACGAAGGAACGATGTTACACCCCACAGCTTATCTGAATGAAGTTCCAAGCTATCAGGTAGACCCATAAGAGCAGCGAAAGCAAAATCACCTTGTCTTAATCCCCTGCAATGCAAAACCATCATATCTTCAAATCCAAGATAGATTGCTTCTAATGGTTTATCCTCATCATCGTTTGGCTTTAGATGAACTAACCATTTATCCTGATGGACATCAACTAAGTGATTCATCCCTTCATAGTTTTGTAAACCTCGAAGGTTATTGGACATGAGCACACCGTAAACCAACTTTAGTTTTAAATGATCATCATTTAATGGTGTGTCAGGGTTTAGCACACCCTCCTCTCCACGATCTAGAATAGGTAACTCAGCAGCATCTACCAAAACAGCTAAATCTTTTTCGGTATGGGGCATCTGCCATACTGCATATTGCATTTCATTCTTTGACAAAGTTTGCACTCCAAGTTGTTATTACTACTTCTATCAAAGGCACTCAAATCAACCTGTTAAATGCCTTTTGCACAAGTTCGATTTTTCCAATACTCTCAAGTTACTTAGTGAGTGGGATAGAATTTGAATCCATAAAAGAATCAACCTGTTTAACCAAGTCTACTGCTGTCGGCTCTGTCTCTAACGTTGACCGAAGTTTGTTGATTGTTGAAACGCACTCCTGATTAACTTTGAGAGTAATTTCACCTAGGTTGTTAATGTTGGAGTCACAAGCCAATTCCAACTTTGCATCAAGTAAACTTAGCGCAATAGAATGACCTAATTCGATTACCATTTCTTCTTGAGTCGTTGCTTGAGCTTGCAAGGAAAGAGCAGCTAAGATCGTAGCTACTAACTGTATTTTCATATTTTCGATTTTCCCATTACTTCAGCGACAAAAAATCGCCTGTGTATTCATAGTTGACAAGCGCATGTAAATCTCGCCTATGAGAAGGCGTTGCTTCTTCTTTAGCTTGCTCATAAAACCACTTTCCCGCACCATAAAGATCATTGTTGATGTCTAGCCACGATACATCATATTAATTACCATCTTTTTTGTTGATGGAATCAAGACGCTCGTTCCAAGTTCAACCATCTACATGCTTCACCAAAGAACGCATGTTTTCCTTAGATTTTTCAGTTAATTCAAAAGCGAATGGGTTAGAGGTGTTTGATAGTTTATCTAATTCAAGGTCATCTCTAGTTTCAGTCTTACTCCTGTTTTAGTCTCCTATTTTTAAAAGTTCAGCGTTCACATACTGCCATGTTGTTGAGTTAAACCAGTTAATCGGATCTATTTCCCTGTCTGGAACCAACCAATGAAAACCATCTTTTAATGCTTCTTTGTCTAGGCAATACTTATTATTATCTAAGAACCTATCCCAAAAGGAATTGTCAGATAATACATAATGATAATTTATGAGGGCAACGTATGGCAGGTAATAAGTGGCAAATCAGTGATGAACTCTGGGAGAAAATGGCTCCTCTCATCCCGGAACATAGAACTCAACACCCGCTGGGTACGCACCGCAAGCGGGTTGATAATCGCGCTGCAATGAACGCCATTTTCTTCGTACTCAGGACGGGTTGCCAGTGGAATGCGCTAAATGCCACCGGTATATGCTCGTCAAGCTCTGCTCATCGCCGATTTCAGGAGTGGCGGGATGCTGGCGTATTTGAACG
>NZ_JAWOVO010000046.1:0-10227 GCF_033339955.1 Vibrio sp. 1731
AACCACGGTTTATTAAGGCTTTGTTGTACTGCGTCCAGTTAGTTGTTTTGTAACGAGGTTTAGGCATGAGGCTACGATGATTAATGGGTGTAGCCGATCAGATCGTAGCTTCTTGATTTAGTTCCATCGATTTAAGCAACAAAGCCAGCTCGCGGGTGAATAGTTACTATCAAAGAACTGATAGATGAATTAGATGTTTTCACCGTGAATTTAGTTTGCAAGCAATGAAAAGGTTAGTGATGATACTGGGTAAATAAAATTTTATCATAAATAAAGCTTGCCTTTTGAATGGCTTCCTTACGGTTATTTACTTTTAATTTTTTATATATGTTGTAAACATGTGTTTTAACGGTACATTCAGCGATAAATAAATCTTCAGATATCTCACGATTGGATGCGCCTTTGATGACAAGTTTAAATATTTGAATCTCTCTCTTGGTTAAATGAGTCTGTTTCGCTTGCAGCTGTAGTGCATAAGGACGAATGTCGGTTATCATCTCTGTCATTACTTTTCTTGGCAGCCACAGATCACCATCAATTACGCTTTTTAAACAACGCGTAAAGTGCTCTATAGGTGCATCCTGGTAGATAATCCCTTTCAAATCTATGAGATACATTAATTGTGTTTCTGCTACTATCATTTCTCCAATTTCTTTAGGAAAATCATAAATTATCCATTTATTGGATAATACCTGTGATAACGTTACTTGGATATCGATAACCTTTTCTAAGGTTAGATAACTAATAAGAACGAGATCAGAGCTGATGGTCTTAGTAGATTTATTAATTTCTTGTAAGCATTTTCTTTCAAAAGAAAAATAGCCACTTTTGTTTATTTCTTGTATTATAAATTGGTTGCTAATCCCGTCATCGCCTATCAAAAGTATATGCTTTATAGCCCGATTACAATTATGTTCTTGTTCTACATAACTCATAGTTATAATTTCCGTTTTTTATTGTGCTCACTTATAGATTAGTCAATTCTAGGTAACAACGCGGAAGTTTGCCAATGTGGTATTCATATTTTGATATATGTATCGCTTTATGGCTGTTGGGATAAATTAGGTTCGATTGATATCTGCAATGTGTCTTCGTATTGACCTCCAGGTTTTTCTTCTGCGTTACCAATAACAAAGATCAGAGGAATAGGTTGACCAGTCGTAGCAGCGTGACGTGGGATACGTACACTAAATTGTGTAAGATTGACGTAGTCGTTGTCGAAGATAATTTGATAGGGAATATCCCACTTGGGTTCATGTGATTCGTGGCGTAATGCACCATGATTTGATGACTCCAAAACAACCGCATAGGCAGAGTTACTTTGAACCCATAGGTTAGGCGATGAATTGATTACTTTGTTTGAGTGTAACGTTCCTAAGTCAAGGTCATAATGTGGTTGTGATAATCCGTAAAAATGAATTTTCGCTGCTGGTGGTACATCCACAGTGACAGGAAGCAAAGTAGGACTTATTTCTATTTTGCCGTCTATTTGTGCATATGACGTAGCAACTTCTAATACGCCTCGATAGATCCCTGACGTTAACCATTGTTTAGCGGGAAAGCGCATTTGTACGGTTGCAGCAGGTTGGTTCTCGGTCAAAGTAAAGCGCCATTGATTAGCTATTGTGTTACCTGATTGCCCACTCCACTCGAAAAAGAGCGAATCTTGACGGCTACTTTTCAATGATTTACTTGTATCGTCAAGCTGTAAAACTAAGTTCAGTTTGCAGCCCTCACCAATAATATTTGCACTCACACGATAGGTATTGGTTGTTGCAAAACTGCTGTTATTGAAGACATCGTATTTTGCTTGTGTTGATACTGGTTGGATAGACAGAGAGTTAGCTTCACAAGCCCAAACAGAAGGTATATTAGCCAATGGTAGCAAGAACAACGCGCTCCGCTTTAGTTGTTTAATCGACATATAACTCTCCTAATCTGATCAAGGTGTCACTTCGTTCACTAAGATTAATAACTACTGACTCTTGTTCTTTAGTGTCAAGAACGAGTTTGTATTGCCCCGGTTTTAATCCAGAAATCGCAAAAACACCACTACGGTTTGTAAAGAATTCAATTGGTTGTTGCTGTGTTTTACCAAGGTACTGCGCAAAGCCCGCAACAAGTGAAATAGGGCTGTTACTTTGACGATCGAACAGTTTACCAATGACGGTTAATACCGCATCAGAACCAATTTGCAGTTGGAATCCTTTTTTATAGCCAGGTTTAACCCAAAAAGCGCCTTCTCCGAGATCGTAACCGGGTGGTAAGTTTTCCACGTCGTATCCGATCACTTGGCTGCTATAGGCCACAAGGTCAGGAACCAACGCAGAAGAGTCTTCATAGAGATAGACGCGTGCTTGCTTACCGTCTCGGGTAGGGTCGATGGCAATGTCGTTCTCTGCAAGGCTTTCATGTTTATTAATGATGGCAAACGCTTCTCTAACGGGTCTTCCTATTGTCACTGATGACCCTGCAAATGCCACCGCACTACTAAGCTTAAGATCGGTGCTATGATTTCTCGTATTATCACTGATGCTCTCAAGGCGAGAGGTGTGACTCGCGCTTAATTCATAGCGGTTTGCCGTATAGTTAACCCCAAGATTAACATCCGCGTCAGTCTCTTTGTTATTAATGGCACTGGCAAATGCAGAAACGCCGCCAGTGCTTCCAATATTATTTTGATAACTATAATCTAAGGCACTTTCATTGAGTTCTGTTGAATAACGACCAACGACACGTGTTTGTTTGCTGAGTGGCCAACTTAAGGTGAGAGTCGTGCTAATGTCATCGCTCCCCCTCTCGTTATTCTTATAATTAACACGAGCGCTCCACGTGGCGGGTGTATCGAATAATCTTGCAGATAGGCTGGGGCTTACAATCCAATAGTCGTTTTTTTTATCAACGCCAGCTCGATAATTTAGAGTAACAGCCGCGCGTAATGAACGTGAAAGATAGATGGATCCAAAAGCACTAGCATAATGAGTCGTTAAATTAATATCACTGCTTGATGCTTCATATGCCGATATTCCACTGAAGCTATTGCTTAAATATTCATAACTGAGGCTTAACTGTGGCTCTAGTGAGTTTGATTTAGAAAATTCGGCATCGAATGCTACTTTATAAGCGTCACCGCGACCATAAATCGGATGATCACTGTGTGAAGCGTTTAATTCAGTAATGCCTAGTTTAGAAGCGAAAAGTGCGCTAGCACCATATTGGTATAGGTTTTCACGCACTTGAGAATTAACTCCTAAGGTTAACCAAGGTGAGACACCAACATCGAGATAACCGTGAAAAATACGTTCATCCGTGAGGTATTCTAATTGTTTATTTTGGATTTCTGATGGAACGCCATACATGATACTGTATTCGAATTCGCCACTGTTTAATAAATCATTACCGGTCGCAATCGAAAATTCAATGCGTTCTTCATTTCCTGAACGATCAGTAATAACGAGCTCAATATCATTGTTTCCTTGTGCTAGTGGAATATCACTGAGATTATAACTGCCCGCACCAAGGGTTAATCTTTGTACAGGGATGCCATCGATATACACATCGACATTAGACGTGCGCTGGAGTGTGAATGATTGACTTGCACGAGGGCGTACATTTTTGGTGGGTATAAGAGTGAAGTCACGCGTCACGCCAACTCCCAAAATGTCTGTTCCATCTTGAAAAGCTTGACCACTGTTGTACATATCGCCTATTACTACTCGAGTACCTTGTTGGGGGTAATCGATATTAAGGCGTGTGCCTTCTCTAATGTAGCTTGAACCGGTTAGAGAACCATTTTCTATAAAGGATTCATATTCAAAATTAAGCATGCTTAGATTGAATGCTGAGTCGAATCGACTGCGATATAGGCTTTCTCGAGCAGAGTCTTCGTCGACAAATTGACTTTCATTGGCGGAAAGCGACACATTCACATAGCCACTCAAAAGGCTTGGCTTCGCATAATTATATAAATTTCCCGCTTCGCTCATAGATAAATTCTGTGTCAGGCTGGACTGTGGTGGGATTGTCAAGACACATTCTAATGAAGCAAAATCAAAGGTTAAACTTACCCCTGTTTGTGCGAAGTGCTGTTGAGACAATATGTCATCACCACTGGATTCTTTAAGCGCATTTATTACCTCTTGTGTCACAACTGACGTTAGGAGAGACAGGGTGTCCTCTTTGGGTAATAAAATTTGGTTGTCTGCCGTAATGGTGATGTCTGCTTCACCTAATATAGTATCACTGACCCTTAGTAAAGAGGTGAGTTTAATATCTCGGCCAGTTGGATTAAGCACCATTTCTTGGCTGTGGGCAGCAGAATTTATTATGAATAGAACCAAGCAGCACATGAAAGTGGGCGTAACCAACGTGCGCATGATCTTAAAAATGTCAGTTTTCATAACCATGATATATGCCAACGGGTAATTGAATCGAAGAAGAATGTACAGTAATAGTAGAATGAGGCGGAACAAACTGCTCACCCAGCGCCTTATGCACGGTCTGATTAATATCATCAGGAAGGTTGTCGAACCTGAGTAATGAAGTGAAGGTAAATCGATTCCCGGTGTTAGTGAGCGTTAAACTACCATGTTCACCAATATGTAACTTTATGTCCGGTTGAAGAGAAGACGAGTGAACGTGTAACAGTGCATTGTAGTGGATCTGTAGATTAATCCCAGTAGACAAACCATTCACCTTTTCAACTTGAGTACTGCTTCGATTTATATCGGCGGTGCTAAAGCGGATAAAGTAACTTTGCGACATTTCGAGAGGCACTTTACTTAGCCATTGTATTCTAAATGTTTGACGCTTTCCGGGCGCGAGCATTGCTGCGGGCGGAAACACCAAAATGTCTTCATTTGGTGAGCTAGACGTAGACGTTTCAAACGTACCATTAGGCGCAAATGTCAAACGTCGAACGTTGGCTTCAAGTGCGAGCGTTTTGGTTGAGTTGTTGGAAACTACCAACTGCGAAGTTAGTTGATGATCCGTATTTAGCTCAATGACCGTGGGGGAGAGTGTAATTCCAAACGCTTGAGTATATATAAAGCACACTATCACTCCGGCTAATAAACGCCATTGCATCGTTACTCCTCCTGTTCAATATCAATTGATAGTGTACGAATGTTGAAGTTCTCGAGTGGCAACATTTCAAAAGAACGTTTGGAGTGGGGCAATACTAACGTCCCTGAGATACGTTGTGAAATTTCATTTCCTTTTAAATAAGTAGATTGAGTGCCATCGGATACTTTCCACGTCGTGTTGGTTAATCGTCCGTAACTGTTGCCGCTATTCAGCACATCTAGAACCCAATTGTCTTTGTCGTTTTGTTTTATACTTGTGACGGAAAACTGGGGCGAGGTGTTTTGCGGACGAACATTGATGAGCGTGTTGAATCGAAGAAGTAAACTCACTTGGCCTTGATTGCTGCTGGCTCGTTCCACTTTAACTTGTTTAACCGCAACCCGATACGCTTTAGATTCAGTGATGGATGGATCGCCTAAGTAACGAATCATAACTGATTGTGCCCGGCCTGGTTCTATAATGGCAGTGACGGGTATGACCAATAATTCTTCATCCGCAGGCACAATGGTCTCGTTACCATATTCATCCATGGTCATGAAATAGGGTTGTAGTTCTACCGTCAATGGCACAGTAGAGGTATTCTCCACCCGCATCGTCATTTGAGCACGTTTCCCTAATGGTGCCATCTCGGCAGACATCGGTTCTACTTTAAAAGCATGTGCGAACATACACGTAAACGACAAAAAGAAAAATGTGAACCAACGAATCATAGCAGTGAGCTCCATCAAAAAAATCTTACATGACAATAAAGGAGGAGGCGAAATACGCCCCCTCATTCTGTACGTTTAGTTTGAGGTGATATTCACAGTTAATGTGTCAGAGTAGCCACCAGCCCAAGGAGATGTCTCGGTAGTAACAATGTCAATTGATGCACCTACACCAGTAGCCAAATTGCCTGAACCACCATAAGATTGAGAAGCTGAAACATCGTTTAGACCAGGGCCACCCGGTGCGTTCAATGTAAAGGATGCTAAACCGCCAGCAGGGTTAAATGTTGCGTCATATTTTAGAGCAAAGTCTTCATTATCATCCGACTCCAAACCACCTTCCGCACTGGTCATGGTAACGGTCGCACCATCTGCATCATTACATTTCAATTCCAGACCACCTACACTAACGCTTTGAATTGTTGAGACGTTACCAAAGTCAATTAACTGTGTGGCAAGGCCAGTCACTTCACAAACAGGTGATACATAACCAACTAACTGAACGTCACCTGGAGCGGCGTAAGCGTTAGCACCAAAAATAGCGGTTACAGCAGCTGCACAGAGTGTTAGCTTTTTCATAAGAAATTCCTTTCACTTTTGATTGTTGGCTCAATTACGGCTGAGCGTATATTGCTCTGCAGTTATTTGCAGAGTTCCTACTTTGTTACGCTATGAATTGAAGGGTATACTTCAATTTCAATAACGTCATGATAATAACCCGCATAAAGCAAGTTATTTTCGAGCGTTACCCTAAGTACTCCTCGTTGAGTAAAAGGAATAACACCAGAGCTGTCTATCATTGCGGGCGAAAGCAATTGTCTACTAAGTCGACTTTCATTTAATCGAAGCTCATCGACTTGCAACGATAATTCGTAATTTTCAATTAATTCAACGCCCTGATGTTCATATTTAAGGCCACCATATTGAGAATTGATGGTGATCCCCAAAGGGCGATTGCAATATAGTGAGAAGGGCAATGATTGCGTCTTCTGCTCAGAAAAGGTCATCACATTGCCTGATAAAAAAGTAATCTCACAACGATCTTTAATTTGACCTGCTAACCCCATGGTCAAGGTGTTCGCACGGACATAGAAAGGGATCGATAGGCTCATAACCGTTAGCGTTATCACGAATCTACGAAGAGTAAAAAATATTTTAGTCATTTACTCGCCCCTATCTGTTCAATTGCATTCGTTGTTTAACAATTCAAACTATAGAAAGCACAGACTTTGGCATAGTAGTAAAAAAAGTTGATTATTAATGGAGAGTAGGAGAAATAGTATGAGTTTAGTTAAAAGAAATGAGCCCATTTGTTTGCAATAGGTTGATATAAAATGAGTTGTATTTATTGAGGTTAAAAGTTAGCGAATAAAGAATATTTTACTTATTGTAAATGTCTGATTTATAAACTAGCAGAAGTATGCGTTTACGATATGTTTTCAGGCAACGAATTGCTAGTACAAAAAGGGGATAGGAATCGACATTTCTGGTATTAATTTATACAAATAGGTGGATTTATCTCCAGTCAGTTGATAAATAGAATATTTTTTGTTGACCAGATAAATTAATCCGTTAAAGTACGCCTCGTTCTCACGGCAAAGGCCGCTGAGACAGATGGTGTCTAACCCATCGCATGATTGCGTTGCCCTGGTGGTGGAATTGGTAGACACAAGGGATTTAAAATCCCTCGGCGTTCGCGCTGTGCCGGTTCAAGTCCGGCCCGGGGCACCATCAAAATCTTTGGTGACAGAGATACAAAATCAGAAAGGCGCCTTGGCAGAGTGGCTATGCAGCGGATTGCAAATCCGTGGACCTCGGTTCGACTCCGGGAGGCGCCTCCATTCTTTTACTTGTCCATGAGTTCCGATAGTAACCTGTAGGATCTCAACTTCTCAGATTGTTCAAACACCATCGTGCTTACCATAATTTCATCTGCCCCAGTGCGTTCCAAAAGTTTCTCAATTTTCTGTCTTACATATGTTTGATCACCATGGATAGATTCACGTAATTGAGTTTCAACGTGAAGCTTTTCCTGTGCTGACCATAGTGGTGCCATACTTTTCACTGGTGCGCGAAGTTTTTCGCGATTGCCGCGAATCATTTTTAAGAATTTTTGCTTCTCTGTTGTCGCGAGAAAATCTGCATGTGACTGAGTATCCGCTACGATAACGTTGGCACAAATCATCACATAGGGTTGAGCTAAATGCTCGGATGGGACAAACTCATCTCGATAAAAGTTTAGAGCACGAGACATTGCATCTGGAGCAAAGTGTGCAGCAAATGCGAAAGGTAAGCCTCTCTTAGCTGCTAAACGTGCGCTGTATGTACTCGACCCCAGAAGCCAAATCGGCAGAGATGTGTTGTTACCTGGATAAGCCGCGACTGGTTGATTTCGAGATACGGGACCAAGAAAGAAATTAAGCTCCTCCAACAGCTCTTCAAAGTCAGGATCCATATGCTCTGGTTCCCGCCTTAATGCATGCATTGTTTGGTAGTCGGTGCCTGGTGCGCGTCCTAATCCGAGGTCAATACGACCAGGGTATAATGCCTCTAACGTTCCGAATTGCTCTGCAATAACTAGTGGTGCATGGTTAGGTAACATGATTCCACCTGATCCTAAACGGATCGAGTTCGTGTGCGCTCCAATATGACTGAGTAATACACTGGTTGCGGCACTGGCGATGTCGGGCATGTTATGGTGTTCAGCCATCCAAAATCGATGATAGCCCCAGGACTCGATTGATTGAGCTAATTCAACGGAGCGTTCGAACGTTTCGGTGAAGTTTGTTCCGTCGGACACGGGTGCCAAATCCAGAACAGATAAACGAGGAAAAGACATAGGATAGTTATAGCCTGTTAATGAATCTTAACTATCATATGGTGGTGAAAGTTGACGTTTAAAAGGGGAGGATTAACCATTCACAATGGATTATTTTTCTTCAATGCCTGGAGAGCGTTTAGCTTACGAGTTTAGCTTTTGCTATGTGATAAAAGCGGCTTTATTACTGTAAGTGGCCACAGTGGTCGATGTCGTTGAATATTCGCATGTAGAACGTTTCCACAGCTACTTTAGATTAAAACATAGGCCTCTTTAACAGCGAACTGCTGTTGTCGACAATAGTGAACGAGCTAGCTTTAGAACGTTTTGACTGATACATAGACTTGTCTGCCGCTGTTAATAATTCATGTACATTCGACCCATGCTCAGGATAGAGTGCAATACCAATGCTAGCTCCGACGCATAACTCTTTACCTTTAAAATGAATTACTTTTTCTATTTCTTGGATATAGCGTAGTGCACATGCAGACAGAGACGTACCTGTTGTGTGTGAACGATGAATAATAATAAATTCATCTCCACCAAAGCGGCCTACCATGTCTGATTCGTCGATAATACTTGATAATCTACTAGCTACAGATTTTAACACTGCATCACCTGCCTCATGGCCATGGCTATCGTTAATATCCTTAAATAAATTTAAATCTATAAAAAACAAACTAAAACTATTCTCACTGCCTCTGAAATTACGCGTAAGCTGGATCAAATGTTTTTCTATTGCTCGACGATTGTAGATATTAGTTAAGGAGTCGTGCTCAGACAAAAATACCAAACTTTCTTTTTGACGATTTAGAACTGAAGTTTGATTCTCTACTTCTTCTTTAAGTTTTGATTTTGATATTGTTGTGTGGTTTAACAATGCCGCCATTTTATTGAAGTAACAAGACAGATTTTCAAATTCCGTGAATTGATTTTCTGAAGGGATTTTATAGTCAAAATTTGACCTGCTTAATTGTTTTATTCCATTTATAAACCTTTGAAAGCTTCTCTTGAACTTTATTTTTATATAAAAGCATAATAGCATAACAACCAGAGAGATAAAAATAATACCTGCTTGAGTGTAATAATTTAAATTTTGTAGTTTTGTAGACTTATTATTAAGTATTTTTTTATAAATATATATTATTTCATTATTCATATCCTGGGATACAATGTTTATTCTGGATTGTATGACAGGATTTGATTTATTATAATTTACGACTGAATCATAATGGCGATCTTTGTCTAGTAAATGATTATTTTCGTATTGAACTAAAAAATACAGTTCGAGATTCATTTTTTTTAGGTCTTTAGTAAGGTATAAAACATCTTCATTTTGAGATAATAATTCGTTTAATTTGTTATGAGAAATCATGAATTGTGTGAAATTGTTTTTTCCCCTATTTTGAGTGTAAGCCCAAAGATAACTACTTAATGACTCTAATGATATTTGTATGTCCATTATTTGGTTTAATTGTTTCTTGGCTTTATAATCTTCTATTTTTATGAAGCTTATGTATACTATAACGCTGATACATAGTACTGAGGGATCCCCTCATAATTTCCCCAAAGCACAACCATGTTTGAATAGATTTTGAGCAAGCAGGGTTGCAGCCG
>NZ_JAWOVO010000047.1:0-8477 GCF_033339955.1 Vibrio sp. 1731
TAAAATACGAACATATGACAAAATCGCTTGGTGTTCACAAGATTTCTGAACCATTTTTGAGAAGGTTTTGGACAGAACCTTGTTAGAGTACTTGTTCTAAAGAGGTTCTGTCAGATAAGAAAAAGTATCTTGTTTCTATAGAAATTTAGAAAATGTCCCGTAACGTTTTCCGTGCCTAACTCTCGACTGTGAAGATATTACCCACACCCCATTAACGGAAATTAAACTATTTGTATTTATTTTTGATTTGAGAGCAATTCTCTGAGCTTAACTATCTGCTCTTTTTCAGTAGCATCTAAAACTTTTTTTGAAAATGATTTTTGATAGCTAGTCTTTTGAGTAGGGCAGCCACCAAGATAAGGTCTAAGTTTAGTTTTACAACTGTCACCACAGGTTCCAGCCTTAACACCAAGAACATCAAGCAGCATCCCCTCAAGACATACAGGTGTGGATAAAATTACTTCAATCTTATGCTTTTTCGCATACGCCCAATCTTGTTGCGGTATTGCGACGTCACTATCCATTAACACGTATCGTTTGTCGTATGCGGCTTCTTGGCTCTTTTTAGCAGACATGAGAATATTTCTAGGTGAACCACCATCTGATGATTCTATTTTAACTACTTGGCCAGTTTCTCGGCCGTCATAGTTGTCTTTCATGTGATTCAAAAATGCTCTGTCGTGAATACCCTCACCAACGACGATTAGTGATGCAACATTAGCCTTTCTAACTTTCTTTTTAGCCAACTTCAACACTCCTATACGTTGGGTACAGCACCTAGAGCACCAGCTTGGTACTTAGCGTAAAGGTTGTCATCGGCACGAATTCCTACCATTTCATCCAAACGCCATGCATCACTTTCAAGACACTCTTTTTCTACGAGGTAGACTTGGTGTTTCTTGAGCATATTTAGTATTTCTGGAGTGTGGCAAGTAAAGATAATTTGTGCATCATGTTGGTTAGTCTCTTTATGCTTAAACCAATCCAGAATGACTGGAAGCATGTGAGGGTGGAGGTCGTTATCAATCTCATCTAGTATAGCAACACCACCATATTGTAATACTGGCAGTACCCTGCGAAGCATTACGAAAAGAGCTTTAGTACCGCTAGACTCCTCGAATAATGGGAGTGTAAATTCACCTTTTTCACACTTATGGATAGCGAAAGGAAAGTCAAACTTGTGTTCCTCTCCTTTCTCATCTGTAACCTTTTGCTGTTTATATTCAATATCGTGAATTCCCAAATCGAAATCAAAGACAGCTTGGTGTAACCTCTGCTTCAGCTTACTATCATCTTTTAGAAATTCGGTCGCTTCCAGAATATCACCATCATTGAAATGTCTACGCCCCATCATATTCACATTGAAGATAAAACTATTAAAGTACGTATAGAGTTCGGATGCATTAGAAACGTTTTGCTGGAATGCAGCTGAAATAACAGAGACATTACTTCTCACTTTTTTAGCTTGAGCCACAGAAAAGCCGAAGCCTTTTTGCTTGTAGCTGTACCCATCATCAGCTTTCTCTCTAACGAACACATACGAGTAGCTACGACTAGTTTTTTTATACAGTGATTCCAACAAGACATCATTTTTTGTAACCGACAAGTTGTACTTGTACTGCTCCCCACCGAGCATGAAGTGCAACTCAAAATCAGTCGGCCTATCGGCATACAATCGGTGGGGCATGTATGGGATACTTTCAGAAGGTTTATAGTCGAACGCAGAAGTCGATATAAATGAACCAAGGAAAGCAAGTGGACGCAACAGCTGAGTCTTACCAGCACCATTAGCCCCAACAACTGCCAATACCTTGTTTAGACGCTCACCAGATTCTAGGTTTATGTCGTAGTAGGAAGCTGATGGTTTTTTCCCAACTTCAAAAGAAACTTCTTGCTCATTGCCAAATGAGTAGAAATTTTTACAGATAAACTTTATTAGCATACAAGAGCCATAATCAACATATTTTCGTTGATTATGGCTCTTGATGGTGAGCGTTTCAACCGTATTAAGTGTGATTTATGTCTAGTACTCAAGTTGTTAAACATGGGGTGTCAGGCTTTTGTATATATGTTACTGGGAAATACATCGACTGCCACATTTTGCTAAACGCCAGCGAAACCATACTGGCGTAGCTTTTTGTAATAGATAGTCATCCTAAAATGATGTTTTCCCGTTTTTTTAGTCTTACTTGTATTATAAAAAGTAAGTCAGTGATGCCTTGGTAAAGTGTGTATTCAATCTGGCGAAACAAAGAAAGGGGCAAAACATTTCGTGGTATGGCATGATAGCACCCGAAGAGAGTCAATTCAGGGTGGTAAATGTGAAACCAGTAACGCTATACGATGTCGCAGAGTATGCCGGTGTCTCTTATCAGACCGTTTCCCGCGTGGTGAACCAGGCCAGCCACGTCTCTGCGAAAACGCGGGAAAAGGTGGAAGCGGCGATGGCGCAGCTGAACTACATTCCCAACCGCGTGGCACAACAACTGGCGGGCAAACAGTCGTTGCTGATTGGCGTTGCTACCTCCAGTCTGGCCCTGCACGCGCCGTCGCAAATTGTCGCGGCGATTAAATCTCGCGCCGATCAACTGGGTGCCAGCGTGGTGGTGTCGATGGTAGAACGAAGCAGCGTCGAAGCCTGTAAAGCGGCGGTACATAACCTTCTCGCGCAACGCGTCAGTGGTCTGATCATTAACTATCCGCTGGATGACGAGGATGCCATTGCTGTGGAAGCTGCCTGCGCTAATGTTCCGGCCCTATTTCTTGATGTCTCTGACCAGACTCCCATCAACAGTATTATTTTTTCCCATGAAGACGGTACGCGACTGGGCGTGGAGCATCTGATCGCATTGGGTCACCAGCAAATCGCGTTGTTAGCCGGTCCATTAAGTTCTGTCTCGGCGCGTCTGCGTCTGGCGCACTGGCATAAATATCTCACACGCAATCAAATTCATCCGATAGCGGAACGGGAAGGCGACTGGAGTGCCATGTCCGGTTTTCAACAAACTATGCAAATGCTGAATGAGGGCATCGTTCCCACTGCGATGCTGGTTGCCAACGATCAGATGGCGCTGGGCGCAATGCGCGCTATTACCGAGTCCGGGCTGCGCGTTGGTGCGGATATCTCGGTAGTGGGATACGACGATACCGAAGACAGCTCGTGTTATATCCCGCCGTTAACCACCATCAAACAGGATTTTCGCCTGCTGGGGAAAACTAGCGTGGACCGCTTGCTGAAACTCTCTCAGGGCCAGGCGGTGAAGAGCAATCAGCTGTTGCCCGTCTCACTGGTGAAAAGAAAAACCACCCTACCGCCCAATACGCAAACCACCTCTCCCCGCACGTTGGCAGATTCCTTAATGCAGCTGGCACGACAAGTTTCCCGACTTGAAAGCGGGCAGTGAGCGCAACGCAATTAATGTGAGTCAGCTCACTCATTAGGCACCCCAGGCTTTACACTCTATGTGTCCGGCTCGTATGTTATGCGAAAATGTGAGCGAATAACAATCCACACAGGATACAACTATGACAATGATTACGGATTCACTGGCCGTCGTATTACAACGTCGTGACTGGGAAAACCCTGCCGTTACCCAACTTAATCGCCTTGCGGCACATCCCCCTTTCGCCAGCTGGCGTAATAGCGAAGAGGCTCGCACCGATCGCCCTTCCCAAGAGTCGCGCAGCCTGAATGGTGAATGGCGCTTTGCCTGGTTTCCGGCACCAGAAGCGGTACCAGAAAGCTGGCTGGAGCGCGATCTTCCTGACGCCGATACTGTCATCGTCCCCTCAAACTGGCAGATGCACGGTTACGATGCGCCTATCTACACCAACGTGACCTATCCCATTGCGGTCAATCCGCCGTATGTTCCCACGGAGAATCCGACGGGTTGTTACTCGCTCACATTTAATATTGATGAAAGCTGGCTACAGGAAGGCCAGACGCGAATTATTTTTGATGGTGTTAACTCGGCGTTTCATTTGTGGTGCAACGGGCGCTGGGTCGGTTACGGACAGGACAGTCGTTTGCCGTCTGAATTTGACCTGAGCGCATTTTTACACGCCGGAGAAAACCGCCTCGCGGTGATGGTGCTGCGCTGGAGTGACGGCAGTTATCTGGAAGATCAGGATATGTGGCGGATGAGCGGCATTTTCCGTGACGTCTCGTTGCTGCATAAACCGAGCACGCAAATCAGCGATTTCCATGTAGCCACTCACTTTAATGATGATTTCAGCCGCGCTGTACTGGAGGCAGACGTTCAGATGTACGGCGAGCTGCGCGATGAGCTGCGGGTGACGGTTTCTTTGTGGCAGGGTGAAACGCAGGTCGCCAGCGGCACCGCGCCTTTCGGCGGTGAAATTATCGATGAGCGTGGTGGTTATGCCGATCACGTCACCCTACGTCTGAACGTCGAAAACCCGAAACTGTGGAGCGCCGAAATCCCGAATCTCTATCGTGCGGTGGTTGAACTGCACACCGCCGACGGCACGCTGATTGAAGCAGAAGCCTGCGATGTCGGTTTCCGCGAGGTGCGGATTGAAAATGGTCTGCTGCTGCTGAACGGCAAGCCGTTGCTGATTCGCGGCGTTAACCGTCACGAGCATCATCCTCTGCATGGTCAGGTCATGGATGAGCAGACGATGGTGCAGGATATCCTGCTGATGAAGCAGAACAACTTTAACGCCGTGCGCTGTTCGCATTATCCGAACCATCCGCTGTGGTACACGCTGTGCGACCACTACGGCCTGTATGTGGTGGATGAAGCCAACATTGAAACCCACGGCATGGTGCCAATGAATCGTCTGACCGATGATCCGCGATGGCTACCCGCGATGAGCGAACGCGTAACGCGAATGGTGCAGCGCGATCGTAATCACCCGAGTGTGATCATCTGGTCGCTGGGGAATGAATCAGGCCACGGCGCTAATCACGACGCACTCTATCGCTGGATCAAATCTGTCGATCCTTCCCGCCCGGTACAGTATGAAGGCGGCGGAGCCGACACCTTCGCAACCGATATTATTTGCCCGATGTACTCGCGCGTGGATGAAGACCAGCCCTTCCCGGCTGTGCCGAAATGGTCCATCAAAAAATGGCTTTCGTTGCCTGGAGAGACGCGCCCGCTGATCCTTTGCGAATACGCCCACGCGATGGGTAACAGTCTTGGCGGCTTCGCTAAATACTGGCAGGCGTTTCGTCAGTACCCCCGTTTACAGGGCGGCTTCGTCTGGGACTGGGTGGATCAGTCGCTGATTAAATATGATGAAAATGGCAATCCGTGGTCGGCTTACGGCGGTGATTTTGGCGATACGCCGAATGATCGCCAGTTCTGCATGAACGGTCTGGTCTTTGCCGACCGCACGCCGCATCCGGCGCTGACGGAAGCAAAACACCAGCAGCAGTTTTTCCAGTTCAGTTTATCCGGGCGAACCATCGAAGTGACCAGCGAATACCTGTTCCGTCATAGCGATAACGAGCTCCTGCACTGGATGGTGGCGCTGGATGGCAAGCCGCTGGCAAGCGGTGAAGTGCCTCTGGATGTCGCTCCACAAGGTAAACAGTTGATTGAACTGCCTGGACTACCGCAGCCGAAGAGCGCCGGACAACTCTGGATAACGGTTCACGTAGTGCAACCGAACGCGACCACATGGTCAGCAGCCGGACACATCAGCGCCTGGCAGCAGTGGCGTCTGGCGGAAAACCTCAGCGTGACACTCCCCTCCGCGCCCCACGCCATCCCGCAACTGACCACCAGTGAAACGGATTTTTGCATCGAGCTGGATAATAAGCGTTGGCAATTTAACCGCCAGTCAGGCTTTCTTTCACAGATGTGGATTGGCGATAAAAAACAACTGCTGACGCCGCTGCGCGATCAGTTCACCCGCGCACCGCTGGATAACGACATTGGCGTAAGTGAAGCGACCCGCATTGACCCTAACGCCTGGGTCGAACGCTGGAAGGCGGCGGGCCATTACCAGGCCGAAGCAGCGTTGTTGCAGTGCACGGCAGATACGCTTGCCGACGCGGTGCTGATTACCACGGTCCACGCGTGGCAGCATCAGGGGAAAACCTTATTTATCAGCCGGAAAACCTACCGGATTGATGGAAGTGGTCAAATGGCGATTACCGTTGATGTTGAAGTGGCGAGCAATACGCCACATCCGGCGCGGATTGGCCTGACCTGCCAGCTGGCGCAGGTAGCAGAGCGGGTAAACTGGCTCGGATTAGGGCCGCAAGAAAACTATCCCGACCGCCTTACTGCGGCCTGTTTTGACCGCTGGGATCTGCCATTGTCAGACATGTATACCCCGTACGTCTTCCCGAGCGAAAACGGTCTGCGCTGCGGGACGCGCGAATTGAATTATGGCCCACACCAGTGGCGCGGCGACTTCCAGTTCAACATCAGCCGCTACAGTCAACAGCAACTGATGGAAACCAGCCATCGCCATCTGCTGCACGCGGAAGAAGGCACATGGCTGAATATCGACGGTTTCCATATGGGGATTGGTGGCGACGACTCCTGGAGCCCGTCAGTGTCGGCGGAATTCCAGCTTAGCGCCGGTAGCTACCATTACCAGTTGCTCTGGTGTCAAAAATAATAATAACCGGGCAGGCCATGTCTGCCCGTATTTCGCGTAAGGAAATCCAGTATGTACTATTTAAAAAACACAAACTTTTGGATGTTCGGTTTATTCTTTTTCTTTTACTTTTTTATCATGGGAGCCTACTTCCCGTTTTTCCCGATTTGGCTACATGACATCAACCATATCAGCAAAAGTGATACAGGTATTATTTTTGCCGCTATTTCTCTGTTCTCGCTATTATTCCAACCGCTGTTTGGTCTGCTTTCTGACAAACTCGGGCTGCGCAAATTCCTGCTGTGGATTATTACCGGCATGTTAGTGATGTTTGCGCCGTTCTTTATTTTTATCTTCGGGCCACTGTTACAATACAACATTTTAGTAGGATCGATTGTTGGTGGTATTTATCTAGGCTTTTGTTTTAACGCCGGTGCGCCAGCAGTAGAGGCATTTATCGAGAAAGTCAGCCGTCGCAGTAATTTCGAATTTGGTCGCGCGCGGATGTTTGGCTGTATTGGCTGGGCGCTGTGTGCCTCGATTGTCGGCATCATGTTCACCATCAATAATCAGTTTGTTTTCTGGCTGGGTTCTGGCTGTGCACTCATCCTCGCCGTTTTACTCTTTTTCGCCAAAACGGATGCGCCCTCTTCTGCAACGGTTGCCAATACGGTAGGTGCCAACCATTCGGCATTTAGCCTTAAGCTGGCGCTGGAACTGTTCAGACAGCCAAAACTGTGGTTTTTGTCACTGTATGTTATTGGCGTTTCCTGCACCTACGATGTTTTTGACCAACAGTTTGCTAATTTCTTTACTTCGTTCTTTGCTACCGGTGAACAGGGTACGCGGGTATTTGGCTACGTAACGACAATGGGCGAATTACTTAACGCCTCGATTATGTTTTTTGCGCCACTGATCATTAATCGCATCGGTGGGAAAAACGCCCTGCTGCTGGCTGGCACTATTATGTCAGTACGTATTATTGGCTCATCGTTCGCTACCTCAGCACTGGAAGTGGTTCTTCTGAAAACGCTGCATATGTTTGAAGTACCGTTCCTGCTGGTGGGCTGCTTTAAATATATTACCAGCCAGTTTGAAGTGCGTTTTTCAGCGACGATTTATCTGGTCTGTTTCTGCTTCTTTAAGCAACTGGCGATGATTTTTATGTCTATTCTGGCGGGCAATATGTATGAAAGCATCGGTTTCCAGGGCACTTACCTGGTGCTGGGTCTGGTGGCGCTGGGCTTCACCTTAATTTCTGTGTTCACGCTTAGCGGCCCCGCCCCACTTTCCCTGCTGCGTCGCCAGGTGAATGAAGTCGCTTAAGAAATTAATGTCGGATACGGCGCGATCGCCTTATCCGACCAACTTATCAGGACGGAATGTTAAAAATGAACATGTCGATGACAGAAAAAATAAAAGCAGGCAAGCTATTTACCGATATGTGCGAAGGCTTACCTGAAAAAAGACTTCGTGGGAAAACATTAATGTATGAGTTCAATCACTCGCATCCATCAGAAGTTGAAAAAAGGGTAATGACTCCAACTTATTGATAGTGTTTTATGTTCAGATAATGCCCGATGACTTTGTCATGCAGCTCCACCGATTTTGAGAGCGACAGCGACTTCCGTCCCAGCCGTGCCAGGTGCTGCCTCAGATTCAGGTTATGCCGCTCAATTCGCTGCGTATATCGCTTGCTGATTACGTGCAGCTTTCCCTTCAGGCGGGATTCATACAGCGGCCAGCCATCCGTCATCCATATCACCACGTCAAAGGGTGACAGCAGGCTCATAGGGGTCACACGACGATTCGGAAAATATTGTACTATAAGGACTTCCTCCCGATGTCAATGGGTGCTCTGAACGCAATCACAATGAAGATTAAGATGCAGTACTATA
>NZ_JAWOVO010000048.1:0-8213 GCF_033339955.1 Vibrio sp. 1731
CCATTAAGCAAGCTATTGAAAGTGCGATTTTTTTCATCATTTTCCTTGAAGCATATAACGCCTTGTTAAGGTGTGAGGCACGCAATACCGAAGCCTCCGCATACCACCTTAACCATTAAAACCAACGCATAGTAAAAATGCCACGCGTGCCGAATCACTCTTGAACAATTTGTTATGCTCGTACTCAAAGAAATTGGAGAATTAAGCAAGTGATAAACGCTGGAAGCCCTGCAATAAAGAAAACCAAACCTGTCTGGAAGTTCATTCTATGCTGCTCTCGTTGGTCTTCTTCGAAATCATGACCTTCTACCATTTTGTAAACTTTATCTGTTCTAGAATCATCCATATGCGCTGTTTTACTATATACGCCACCTTCCCACATAAGCTTTGCTAAAACCCAGTTCACGATAACAACGAAGAACAGAAAGTCGACTGGCTGAGTAGCAGCAAAGAAGGGGACAAACTGAGCTAAGAGAATAACAATCAATGCTGCAACAAGATTGATTAGCACCACTTTCTTCAGTAAATTGAGCAAAATTCCCTCCTAGAGCATAACGCCCAATTAAGGTGTGAGGCACGCAATACCGATGCTTCCGCATACCACCTTAACCACTAAAACCAACGCATACCAAAAATGCCACGCGTGCCGAATCACTCTTAAATTGTTTGTTATAAAGCGGACTCTACGTTAAACGCCTTTTCTAACCACACCGAGCTTATGTACTGCCTGTGTTTCTTCGCATACTCATTGAAAACTCCGACTTCTCTGAAACCAAACCGTTTATGTAATGCAACTGATGCGTCGTTTGGTAATGCAACACCCGACAATACACGGTGGACACCGTAAGCACGAATAGATGAGAACAACTGAGTATATAGTTTAGAACCTAAACCTTTCCCTTTAGCTTCTTGTGCCAGATACACGGTCACTTCTACAGTATCGTCAAAAGCTGAAATTGCTCTGTACTGTTGGGAACATGCAAAACCTAGCAATTCGCCGTTTTCTATAGCGACATATAGTTGATATTTGGTGTTGCTAGAGAACTGAGAAAACCATTTCTGACGATTTTCCAGAGTAAATGGAACTTCCTCAAAGCGTGCATTGGTGTGTTCAATATAAAAATTAAAGATGTCTGTAATACCAGCAACATCTTCAAGTTTACCTGTTCGAATTTCCACGAAATTTCCTTTTTCTTCGAGCTTTATAACGCCCAATTAAGGTGTGAGGCACGCAATACCGATGCTTCCGCATACCACCTTAACCACTAAAACCAACGCATACCAAAAATGCCACGCGTTACGAATCACTCTTAAGCAATTTGTTAGTACATGCGCTACTTCTATTTATGCGCTCCAAGATATTGAAAACTGGCATGATATGAAAGGCTTTGAACACTGAAGTGAGACGGGCAGCTACAAAACTTAAAATCGATAGAGAGACGAAAGTTGGCTAGAAGAAAAACGCACTGAACAACCCTACTTTCGCTTGCTTCAAATTAGAAAAGGATTCTTTCCTCGTACTTCAACAGCCACCCCAAAAGTAATCAAGGTTCTCTCAAAAGCCACCACGAAAATGAAGAAGCGCCAAAGAAATAGGCTAAGAGTTAGAAACCGTAAACGGAGAAATCAAAGCGAACACTCCGCATATAGTGCCACCGGAAAGAACGTGAAAGGAACAAACTGTAAGGTGTAAAGACGGGCGCCAAAACAGATAAACACCAAAACTTATGACCTTTAATATCAAACCCGTACTAACGCCGCATTAAGGTGTGAGCGACGCTTGGCTATACTTGAGCGAAGCGAAAACGCCAAGCGTTGCGAATCACTCTTAAATGCTTTGTTAGCCAACGGTCTACGCTAATCTAGAAAAAACACAATCTTTAAGCTCATTATCATCTAAGTTTAAAAGCTCAAACTCATGTATAAAGTCTTCTAACTTTTCTATATCAACTAGAGCGATATAAATTGCATCAATGATTTCTTTTGTGTGATCTCTTCTATTTAAATCCCAAATTTCATTAGAACTACTTTCTACACTGAAGCTAAACAGGGAAGCACTCGCTTCTTTTAATAGAGACCCAACAGATTTAAATCTATCATCAAAGTCGATTAATAATTCGATTCTTTCTGCGTCATATCCAGGGTTAGTATAATGCTTAATATATAGAGAATTATTAAAGTCAGGCTTTTGTTCGTTTTTTTGGCTGTACTGATTCCAAATTTTTTGAAAAGGGAGTAAAATGTGTTTATACAATGGCAACAAAAAATCTTTTAGTTCTATAATTTTTGGATCTATAACTGATTTTACACTAGAACTATTTTTCTGTTTTATTATTAGAAAAACTGTGTAAGCAAACAAAAAATTAACATACGCTTTCAATAGAATCAAAAATCTATCCACAGACTCATCTGTGATATTTGAGCTTAAAAAATGATCTGACTCTTTAAGTAAACGTGCCATTGTTGACTGAAAACTCCGAGCCAAAGGCACTGCACAACTATAGATTTGTGTTGAAAAATCTTCAATATTCTTGTGCATTGAGATGTAGTCGAGCAGTGTATTATAGGCATCTGATAGCTCATCAAAATGCATATCTAAGTGAATTTCTTTAATGCTATCAATTAACTCTTGTGTATCAAACTGATATACGTAATTATTATTAACTTGAAAAAACGAACTTGGATAATTTTCTGACTCATGCTTAGATACTTTATCAAGCTTTACGATTTGACCTGAAGCAGTGTCTCTAATAACCATTTCTTGCTTTACAAAATTACCCGAGTCAATTTTTTCTTGAATCTCTATCTTAGACAAATTTTTATACTTACTCACAACTTGCACTCTCTCTAATCAAACAAAAAAAGAATACCATGATTACTACAAACTTAGTTAATTCTGTATATTCTTTTCAGTTGGCTAACGCCGCGTTAAGTAGTGAGCAACGCCACCACCTTACCTAAACCATTGTGCCGTAAACACTAAAGCTGAATCAAACCGAAAATGCCGAGCGTTGCGAATCTGCCTTAAACGCCTTGTTAGAAAGATATGAGCACTAAAGTAACAGGCACAAAAAAACCCGATTGGAGGTCGGGCTTTCTGTTACTTATAAAAGCAATTGGAAGTTACTTTGAATAAGCAGTTCAACATGTTTGACATACACATAATAGATCTAAAATTAGTAATAATCAAACCTTTCCATAAAACGTTGTTTCATATAGAATGCGCGTGTCAAATTGAGATGTTGACTCATAATTGAAGCCAAACTATTAACTGTACGGTCAGAAAACAGCTGGAGAGTATTCTTATATCCTCCTGAATATTTTTCCTGTTCTATACCGTTACTAGTAGAGCCGGCGTGGAAACTGGTGCCCCGATTACTGAGTAAGCAGTTCAACATGTTTGACGCAAAGTTGAACCTTAGATGATCTACGATGGCAACGGCGAAGTCAAGGTGCTTGCTCCTACTATAAGGAGCCCCAGATGGAATTACTAGCAGTCATCCTAACTGTTGTTTATTACATCATGTGTATTGCTGAGAAAGCGTATTCATGGTTTAAGAAACACAAGTAACATCTTTTAGCTGGCAAATATAGCACCATAGAACCACCTGACCCCATTCCGAACTCAGAAGTGAAATATGGTAGCGCCGATGGTAGTGTAAGGTTTCCTTATGCGAGAGTAGGACATTGCCAGCTTCCCCTTTCTTTCTAACGCCGCATTAAGTGGTGAGCAACGCAGACCACCGAACTAAAAGTATGATTCGGTAAACACAGAAACTAAAGCAAACCCAAAATGCCGAGCGTTGGGAATCCGTCTTAAATGCTTTGTTATATTTGTTTCCACGTTTGTGCTGAGATTGATAAATACACCCAAACATTCCCTTTTTTATAGGTATCTGGCGCACCAGAACCTCCGACGCAGGGATAAGGAGTTGCAATATATACTTGCTCTTTTTCTAGAACACCACAGACTTCTTTCACTCGCTTAATGAAACTTTTATGAAGTACATCTTCTTGAAATTTTGAATTGGTCAAAACTTGATCCTCAAATTTCTCCCACTCATTAAAGCCCATTGGATGGAATGAATTTTCCATAGTCAACAAAATACCGACTTCCCCAGTAACTGAGTTAATCAAAAATACATCACCAAGATCGCTATATCCTTTGATTTGATCAAAATCACCTGTAATGTCAGCCCAGCCGTCGAGGTATTCCTGTCCTTTTGTTTCTTTCAATATGTGGTACATAAATCTCCTAAAAATATAACGCCCAATTAAGTTGTGAGCAACGCTACCACATTACTCATGCACTTCACCATAATCACTAAACCAATTGAAACCGAAAGTGCCAAGCGTTGCGAATCAGCTTGAATTGCTTGTTATGTTTCTACTACCTTCACATGACAAGGCAGCATCGTAAACGGAGTTTCTTGAGGGTCATCAGGATATTCTTTTAGGGTAAAAATGCTTTTCTCATAATAATAGTTACCCCGAAACTGACTCCATTTTTCACTCTTACCGACGATTTCATTTTCGTAAAAAACATCCATAACCCAATTGAAAGTATCCAGATTATCTATTTTAGACACTCTAACCCCTGAGTTTATCACAGTGGTAGCTTCGCCTTCTTTAAAGTGTCCGGTGACCTGTGGCGATTCTGTTAGCGAAAAAACTATATTAAGTTCAACGCCTTCAGCAAATTCACATTTAACAAACTTCTCTTCTGCATTAACTGCATACGAAAACAATACAACAAACACACCTAGCCATCTCATAATAGTTCTCCACCAATAAAAACATTTTAAGACTAGGCATAAATATTATTGTTTGAAGTATCAATTTTTGGAATCTGATAAAGTGTCTACTAAACGTGGGGTACTCGGAAACATAACGCCGCATTAAGGGGTGAACAACGCCACCACCTAATCTAAACCATTGTGCCGTATACACTAAAGCCAATTCAAACCAAAACTGCCAAGCGTTGTGAATCCCTCTTAAATGCTTTGTTATGTTTAAAAGCCAAGGCGCTCGCGGAACCTATCTTTTTGTTGTTTAGACATACATAACCAGATATTTTTTTGCATGTCTTTTGGCATATAAGACAGCTGAAACTGGTAGAACTCACTTCGTAAATTTACTGAGTAATCGCTAGCTCTGAAAGCAATATTATGCTCATCCAAAAGCTCAAAGAGTACTCTTAAGCTATCCGGAGGTAGAGACTTACCATCTTTAATCTCCAGAGCCATACTATGTATGGTACCTCTTTTTTCGAATGCAACTTTCCACAATGAACGCAAAGGATCAAGACTAGAGTCAATTTGCTTTGCTTTTAGTGCCTTATCTAGGACTTTTTTACGTTCTTTTTGATCGAGTAATTCGCGTTCGTTCTCATCAAGAACCACGATTTCCTCGAAGCGCAGAATACATGAAGAACCCACCCACAGCTGATTGGAGTTACATCCATTTTCAATTAGGAAATGATACCGAAGTTCGTCATGTTCACACAGCTCACATTGCTCAGTAGCTTCGCCATAATCAATAACCTCACCACTAAAAATCCATTCTTTACAGGCATTACTGAAGATATCGGCTTTGCTTAGAGGAACTAAATTCGCGATGGATCTTTCAAGCCACGGATTAACTCTTTCAGCCATCGTTTCCTCCTTAAACATAACGCCCTGTTAAGGTGTGAGCAACGCAATACCGATGCCGCCGCATACCACCTTAAACACGAAAGCCAACGCATAGTAAAAATGCCACGCGTTGCGAATCACTCTTAAACAGCTTGTTATACCTAGTTTGCCCAACTTATGTCAGTTATCACCATGTAAGTAAAACCCGTCTCTCCCGTGGTTCGGTAGGCACCTTTAGCTTCCAAAAGATAAGAGGTCACGGAAGTCATTTCCCACCCATCAATCTCATCCGCTTCCCACTTGTCTATGATAAGCGCTTCATAGCCTTTTGACTCGCCAAACTCTCGAACGATGTGCATCTGATCTTTTACATTGTCATAAATGTAAGAGTTTGCCCAAGACCAAAGCCATGTATTTGACGTGGTAGAAATAGAACCGACGAACTGTACCTTTGCAATAACAGCAACCTTTCCATCGTTTGAAAATATAAGAGTACCGCTTTCCTGATCCCAGTCGAAACGCTCATGTTCACCAAGTTTAAACTCGCTCATCAGCTTGCTCTGCTTTTCTGTCAGAGCAGTATGCGCTTCGGTAACAAAATCTTCCCAGCTAATATTTGCGTTGGCATTTGAAACGAATAATCCCATGGCTGCTGTTAGTAATTTCTTCATAATTCTCCTACGAGGTATAACGCCCAATTAAGGGGTGAACAACGCCTCCACCCAAACCTAAAGCCTTGTGCCATAAACACTAAATTTGAAGTAGAAGCAAAAATGCCGAGCGTTGTGAATCCCTCTTAAATTGCTTGTTATGGCTAAATTGCACCGTGATAAATTTTGTTATCAAACGAAGCTTTATCGAAGCGTCGAATGTAGTCCAATAGTTTTACAATGTATTCATCGAATTTTTCGAAGTCTTCCGGCTCACTTATATTAAGCATTGAAGATTTTTTAATGTAGAAAACTATTCTTGCCCAAGATTTAAAGTGCTCCTCTGATAAGTCTGCAGCAACAGGCAAAAGAGCAGTTAAAGCATCAATATCGATTTCACAATGTTGAATGAAGCTATGACGGAATGAGCTTGGGATACTTTGAGCGCCTGTGAACTCGCTTTTTAGTCTGTTTAAAACAGTTTGATTTTCTGTATGAGATAAACCATAGAAACTGAAAGCTTCTGGCATAGACTTAAACTTAGAAAACTCATTTATGATGAAAATGAGAAATTCTCTCAGACGTTTCTCTTTTGCTATCTTTGCTTTTGATTCTTCACGCTCTTGCCACTTGTTAAAAACGAGTAAAACTACAAAGAGTTCAAAAAACACTCCCGTAAACTCTGGCAATAGGTTGTCCGTATAATGGGCTAATCCATACTTCACAAAGCCATGTGTAGCAAAATAAACGAGTACCAAAAGACTAGACCACATAATGTTGGTCTTGTTTAAATGCTTAGAAACTTTCAAATTATCTCCGTAATTAATATTTAGCTATAACGCCTTGTTAAGGTGTGAGGCATGCAATACCGAAGTCGCCGCATACCACCTTAAACACTAAAACCAACGCATAGTAAAAATGCCACGCGTGCCGAATCACTCTTGAACAATTTGTTATGTGGTTTTCCCACGTAATCCTATTAAGTTCCCAAATGGGTCCTCAACTTGGCACATTGAAAGCCCATCTTCAATTTCCATTGGTCCACGATAAAGGCACGCACCGAGTTCTTCAAAATGAGCCAGGGCAACGCATAAGCTATCAACTGACCAATAAACAACTGTGCCACTTTTACCAGCACCAACCTTTTTGTCTGCTTGGACTATTTCTAGTGAGAAACCATTTATCTCAAGCGCTGTGAAGTCAAAGTCAGGATGATAAACCGGAACGGCTTCTGGAAAAGCTTTCTCGTACCATTCAAGACCTTTCGCTACATCTGGGACATGAACAAGAACCGCTGATGGATTCATAATTTTTCTCCAACCACATAACGCCCAATTAAGGTGTGAACCACGCGACCACATAATTCAACTAGAGCACCATAAACACCTAACTAAACCCAAACTAAAAATGCCAAGCGTGGTGAATCACTCTTAAATTGTTTGTTAGGTGCGTAGCTTAATCTTGCACTAACCTAACCCATTTTGCCCGCCATGCCTGTGCTTCCATTGGGTCTGGCCAGAACTCTTTTTGCTTACTTATCAGGCTGTTTTCAACAGTATGAAAAGTTATAGCACGTGCTTTTTGGACACCATCTGTAATTGATACATCAGTGACTACTGTTTCACCGTCGCAAACTACGGAGTGAACTGTAAACTCCCAAATACCATTCGCAGGGTAACAAGTATTGATAGCCGTGAAGTTGTCTCGGCCAATAATGAGTTCACCCGACTGCGGCCAGAAACCCTCAAAATCTGGGCTAAGCCACTCGCTTGCTTTGGCAAAGTCATTTGTTTTCATCGCATCCCAAAAAGCTAGGACGACTTCCTTTGAGTTCATGATTTCCTCCAAGCACCTAACGCCGCGTTAAGTGGTGAACAACGCGACCACCCAACCTAAATCATTGTGCCGTAATCACTAAAGCTGATTCAAA
>NZ_JAWOVO010000049.1:0-7568 GCF_033339955.1 Vibrio sp. 1731
ATTATTGGTTATATGTTAAATGGTCAATTTTACACTTCAAAACGACCCTTAGCGCACCTCCAAACACACTAACCCCGTTTTTAAGCACTCACTATGCCCTACTGACCCAGAAATCGGCCTGAAAGTTTGTGACGCTTTGAGGCTGATTTACAGGGTGAAAAACTACCACTCGATTTGGGCCAAAAAACCAACCAAAGTGGACAAAAAAAACTATTTGCACTTGTTTCCACCACAAAATTAGAAAGTTGATACAATTGAGTCAGGACGAACGCGATAGTGATTTTTAAGGGTAATTGCGCCCAGACAAAGGAGACTATCGTTAATGCTACTCAACATTGATCTACAAATTTCGATTCAAGCTCGCATCCCCCTCAAGCTCTTGCTTGTTCTTTTGCACCTAGTTGCTATTTTGTAGTTAGAACACATCATCCACACACCAGGTAAATCCGCCTAAGCGGTTTTACCTGGTGTGTGGATGAGACAAGCGAAGCGCGTCAGTTCGGAGCTGAGTGTTCATTTTTCATCACGCTGTCACCTCATACCCCCCTCAAATTTACTCAGAGCCTCTCCCTGTTTGCTCGCTTCGCATTGCAAATGTGGGAGAGGCCCTTCGCAAATTTCGCGAGACAACTCGCGCTGTGTAGAATTCTATTGAATCCTTACACAGCGCGAGTTGAAGGTGCATTTTTAGTATTTCGCGCAACACTATTAACGCAACATAATGATTCTTGAAAGCCACTGAATTCCGAGGCATACTGAAGACTCCTACCACTGCGGAAGCAGGACCCTGACCATATAACCGATTCGGTTGGTCTACGTTGCATTCAGAGCACCGTCCGGTCTGAGAACCGAGTTAATTTAGCTCTTGTCTGTGGGGAGTACGACCTAGTTAAAATCGTATGCGGTGGCAATGATTGTTGAACCATCGAGGCATCTCAAAGTAGCGAAAACAATAATTCAACAACGCTTTTCACTGGCGGATAGTGGACGTAAAAGGTGTGAACAGTCAGCCGGCTAAACGAAAAATAGCAAAATGGCGAACGGCAATGCCGTCTGAATTCGACTGAGAATTTGGCTAGTTCTTACAAAATCACGGGAGCACGTCATGCCGTTTGATCCTATCGCAGCTGGCGAAGCTGCAAAAATGGAGCGACAGCTCCGAAAAGGCCGCAACTACAAAAAACGCACCTCAAAATTAGAGCCGTTCCGCGCGGAAATCGTCTCTATGTACACACAGGGGCTATCCCTAGAATTGATCGCTACCCACCTCCACCGCCGTCATGGCCAGAGCGCTAGCCGAAGTACCATACACCGCTATTTAAGATCCATTGGGGTAACTCGCAATGGCTAGAGGACATTTTGCCAAATCTGAATCTCAGGCCGCCTCTGTGATGAAAGAAATGCAAGGTAAGGGAAACGCTATTGAGTCGGTGGGTACCGTCAGAAATTACGAACAAGCACTGAAAACTTGCTGTGACTACCTAAAGGAACACCGACTGGGATCACTCCGAGAATTAACGCCACAGCTGGCTCAATCCTACCTAGAAATTCGAGCGTCTGAATGTTCGCAAAGCACTGTAGACATGGACCGTCAGGCAATTCAGGCCATGATGCATCATGTCACGCACCGGCTAGAGCCTTCTCAGAAGCTCGATGTAGTAAAATCTGAACGTGAAACCATCGAACAGTCTCGCTCCTACACACCAGATCAGGTACAACGGATCACAGAGCACCAGACCGACCGGCATGCCCTTTCTACTGAAATCTGCCATCAAGCCGGTCTTCGAGCGCATGAACTATACACTCTGAGACCAAGTGGAGAAGTGCAGCCTAGTCCTCGTGATGTGCATCCCGATAAGTTTTCTCATATGCCAAATCAAACTCACACCTACACCGTAGAGGGGAAAGGTGGGCTTATTCGAGAAGTGCAAATTCCCACTCAATTAGCAGAGCGACTTGAAGCTCTTAGGCTCGATGCACCAAGGGATGTGATCGACAGAGGTGTAAATTACACCACTCATTATGACATTGCGGCAGGACATAAATTTTCAGACGCATTCAGCAAGGCCAGTTCACGGGCGCTTGGCTATTCCAACGGTGCGCACGGCCTACGTCACAGCTATGCCCAAGACCGCTATGAACAACTGGCAAACCACTACGCACGAAATGATGTCATGCGCATTATTTCTCAAGAGCTAGGGCACTTTCGACCCGATATTACTGAGGTGTACCTAAGATGATTTGGGGTATTTTAATCGTATGTATCGTGATGGTTGGCATAGTCTTAGCGGCGCCATTCTCAAAGTATCTCGCCCCCGGGGATGACATCGTACTCGCCAAGTTCAACCCAGACACAGGGACCCATGAGATCATCGCCTACGGAGCTGAGACATTGTGGTTCCAATGGCAATCATGGATTTACATCCTCTTATTCTGTGTAGCGATCGTCTACATTTGCGGGTTCTTCGTCAGCGCGTTCAGGAAGTTCTCAGATGAAGCGGTGATCAAAGAGAGACAGAAAGCCGCGCAAAAAACAGAAGAATTAGAGCGCTTAAAGCGTGAGTTTAAAAACCAAGTAACACAGGATGTTCAACGCGAACACAGAGAAGAGGATGAGCGACTAAGAAGAAGAGCACATGAAGTGGGTGCCATGCTCTCGCAAGCCGAATTGACCAGAGTAGAGTCAGAGAAAAGCTTGAAAGTAGCGAACCACATCGTGAACCGGCAGAACCAAGAGACCCAAAGCAAGCTTGGTCAGAGAGACCGATTGAGCGAGCAAAAAAAACTCATCGTGGACTACCTACAGCATTCAAATTGGCAATGGTCTGACGGTACGAAAGTGACTTATCAATCACTACTGAGAGAAGCGAAAAAATCCCGCTAATCTCCCCCCATACCCCCCTCTAAGAATCAAAGATTCTTTCTTCGGGCATTGCCCACCGAAAAGAGCTTAAAGGGCTGTTTGAAGTGCCCACGCTCTTTTGTGGACAAGCCCAAAAGGGCAAAAAGGTTGCCGCACAAAGCGGCGCTCTCAGCCCTTTCGGCTGCGCCGACCCCTACCCATTTTCGACTCGTTTTGAGTGAATCTGAGCATTATTTGTGGTCGCTTTCCGTGGAGTTTTTTCTCTTACCCTTTCGGGCTGCCCTGCGCTGTGAGTAAGGCTTTTGGCCCCCATTCCAGTCTCACAACACCAATCACTTATTCCTTTTCCGCAATCCCCGTCTAGCAGCTACAACAGGGCGGTTTTATCGTGCTTTCGCAAGTTATGATTGGTGCCTTTACCTACCACCTATGGAACATCCCTTGGTCGGTGGTTGATGCGCGTCGCTCTGTCCAAAACATCTTGAATCCAAACAGAGTGCAGGAATACTTGAAGTGCTAACTTGATATGGCTATCATGAAAGGACTTACCGGAGCTACCAAACTCGTAAGTATTCCGAAAAACCACCGCGCCAACGGTGGTTTTTTCACATCTGAAGCTAGATTATCTCTTCAAATCTTTGATCGCAATGATTAAAAATCAAAAAAATCACATTCAATCACCCCAGAAAAAGCTCAAATATCAACCAAAAAATACGTATAAAGTATATATTTTTTACGTAACCTAAATGTATAATACACGTATAAAATACGTATTTTATACATATACTAAGGTGCTCATATGATTTTTGTTATATGCAATGAGAAAGGCGGTTCGGGCAAGAGCAGCATCGCACAAACGCTGGCTGTCTACTTAAAATCTAAGGATGGTACAGACCCATTACTTATTGATGCAGACCCTCAAAGAACTACAGCTGAGTGGGCGTCCGAACGCTCAGAAAGTGACTTACCTCAGATCCCTTGTGTCGAGTTAACAGGAAACATATCTCGACCTTTACAAGATCTAGAAAAACGTTATGGCACCATAGTTATTGACTGCGGTGGAGCGGACTCCAAAGCAATGCGGTCGGCTTTGTCTTTTGCAGATATAGCATTACTGCCATTTAGACCCAAAAGAAGGGATTTAAAAGTAGCCCCTTCAATGTCTGAGATCCTGGAAACGGCACAAGCATTAAATGCAAAGTTAAAAATCTTCACTTGTATAACTCAAGCCCCAACACTACCTAGTCAGGCATATCGAATCGAAGCAGCTAAGAACCTTCTGTCCTCTTTAAACATGAACCCTTTAAGGCATATCACTCGCAATTTAAATGGGTGGGATGATGCAGATGAGTCAGGGCAAAGTGTTCTAGAGTGGTCTCAAGATCCCAAAGCAGGAGAAGATGCTAGAGCGTTATTTGATGAATTAATGGAGACCATAAAATGAGCAAGAATCCATTTTCAGATATCAAAAGGAAAGGCACCGAGCCTAAAAAATCATTCATCGAGTCTGCCAAGGTTGATGGCAAAAAAGACAAAAATGAGAGGCGAGGATCTAGTTACATAGACAAGGAAACAGGAGAGAGAGTACCTTTGTCAGGAAAAATAATCCAAGTTCCAGTTAATGGTTACGAGCTATCTATACTAGAAGATTTATCTAAAGAAGCAGGCCTACCTATAGGTACATACCTGAGAAACTTAGCTATGGACAAAGCTCAATCCCGATAAAAAGTATACGTATAAAATACATATTTTATACGTATATAAAATCATTACTTTTAAGTTCTAGTAGCAACATTCCCCTCTATACCCTCAACTCCCCTCAGAAGAAACAACACAACATATATAAGTTTTTATATTCTTGCGCTTGCCATAGCATGGTAAATGCTTATAATGAAAAATGATCCGCTATATATGCGCATCATTTAATAGAAAACAAAGAGGAAATAAACATGAGAAATGTACAAATAACTCAAAACCAATTAACCGATATAAGAGGTATAAAATGGCAAAAGATGTTTGCTTTAAAGGTGATTCACGAAAATCACTAGAGGACTTTCCATACAAGATAAGAGAGCAGTTCGTTCAGGCTATTGAAGCTATAAGATACGGCCTTAACCCACCACTAACATTGAAACCAATGAATGGTTTGGGAAAAGGCGTCGTAGAAATAAAGAAGAATGGTAAACCGGCTTACAGGGTGGTTTACGTAATAAAAGATGACACTTTATACATTCTTCATGCTTACTCGAAAACCTCAAACGGCACCGATAAAAAACACAAGGATACTATCTCAGCTCGCCACAAGCAGTTATAAACCTTTGTTTTTTTAAATTATAAACGGTCTATACGACCGTTTTTTTTACGTCCATGCTAATCGGCTTATTCATATCAGATGGGTCAAACCGGATATCCAACAGAAAACCTAGTTTACCTAGCATCTCTAAGAGCATATCGATGGAGAACTTAGAGATCTTGCCGTTCATTAGGTTACTTATTCTTGGTTGGCTTACACCCAAAGCTTCAGCAGCTTCCGATTGAGTCATCCCACTATTCTTTATAAGAGTGCTAACAATTAACATCATTTTTGACTTAGCAGAAACAAGGCTAAGTTCTACGGGGTTAGTTGCTAACAACTCTAGTGGGTTCGCTGACTGACTTACCTTAGCCATACGACCTCCACAAGTTGCCAATGATTTTACAGTAGTAGCTTCCATATCCTTATGAACACCACATATAAATGAGCACCAAAAATCAGTATGTCAATATACTTTATATACATAGTACTACGGGTCGCAGATTATACAAGTATTTTTATAAACTTCAACTGCAGCATGATGTCCTTGTACTTTACGAAAAGAAATGAAGAGAAGATGTTACTTGTAACAAGTAAAGCTCAGTAACTCAGTTCAAACAGCTCTTCAGTCCAAACGAAGTAAATTAATCAAGCGAGATTTAACGAAGCCGCCGCGTAACTCCATAGCTGCAGCAACTCCTACTACTATAGAGAGCACTAAAGCTATAACTGCTCCTAAGAAGCCTGCGCTCTTTGTTGTCGGAGGACATTAAAGTTTGAAACTTTTCTATTTCCGAAGTGCGTTACTATCGTGGCTAAAAGAACCCAATACTGACAATAAAGATCGACACTTAGATTCAATCAATGTGGCTATCCAACGAAAGTGTGACAACAAAGTTTGAAACTCGCTTTTGGACAAGAATGAGCTAGAAGTATTGCTCTAGCTCTGGTGATTTGAATTAGAAAATGTATTAATGTTGTGTATAGTTTATCAGCAGGTATTCGTAAGCATCTAGTCAGGAAAAACAACAATACCCAACGCTTCGAGAAGCTGTTCTTGTTGCCAGCTGGCAATTTTGATACCTGATGTATCGACTTTTCGAGGATCTAAACCGTCGAGTTCGGCGTGGCATAAATTAGCACCCTGTAGGCTAAACTGTCCCCAGACATCTTCAGAAAAAACACCTCGACTTAAGTCTGACTCTTTCAGTGATGCGCCCGCGAGGTGAGTCCCTATCCAGCGATTTTCAAACAGCTCACATTTTTCTAAACAGACCCGCTCCATATTGGCATAAGACAGGTTACATCCAGTAATAAAGGCTGAGCAAAAGTACATACGATTACTCACTTGATTGGCAAAGTTTGCTCGGGAAAAGTTGGCCCCTTTTAAATCACACTCACGTAACTCAATACCGTAGCAATTGGCATTACTAAAGTTTGCCATCGCAAGCTGGCATTGTTGGAAACTTGCATCGCGAAGGTCTGCGACATCAAAATGGCAACCTTCGATATCACCCTGTTCAATGAACTTGCAGTTAATAAATGTCGCATCACGCAAGTTAGCACGTCGAAAATCGCATCGGATAAAGGTGCAAGCAGTGAAAGTAATATCACTTAGATCTTGATGTGAAAAACTGTGGTGTCGATATGTGTGACGGTAGGTTTCCATGTTTACTCCTATGATGAACTGGACGCAACACTACCATCAAAGCCACATCACATCACCAAAATAAAAACACTAAAAATCAAGATCTTAAAAACCCTCATTTTGCCTATTTTAAGGGGGTAAAATAGCGCCCTGAGCCTCTATGTTAACGTTCAAAGTACGCGGCACCATTGAAAAAAAGTTATCCGCTTAAAAAGCCACAGAGAAAAGGAACTCAATAGATTACTGATGTCCGCCATTAGGTAAAGTAACCTTAAACGGAAGCCTGCAATTTGAAGTAGATACAAGGTCTAAGAAGGAATGGGGCAAAATCGTCTCAGAGAAGAAGGCAAACTACGACAAATGGCACCGAAAAGTTTCGTACTTTATTGTCATAGTTCTAATCTTTATTGTTCGAGTTTCAAACTTTGTTGTCCACCGACATTTGTAGAGAAAGCAGCTCCATCAACCCAAATGTAAACCACCATGTAAAGGCAGTATATAAGAGTGAAAGAAACCAAAATCGTCCAAAGCCAATAAACAACAACCTTGGAGAGTCTAGTTAAAGTAGATACCTTAACGTTACCCACTTTCTTTACTACATCTTTGATCGTCATATCTTCATCTTTATGCTTCATAAAACTTCCAGTAACCGATTCCCTGTTCAAATTTAAGCTAACACATATGCGCATTATTGGTTATATGTTAAATGGTCAATTTTACACTTCAAAACGACCCTTAGCGCACCTCCAAACACACTAACCCCG
>NZ_JAWOVO010000050.1:0-6533 GCF_033339955.1 Vibrio sp. 1731
GGTTGATGAAGTACTGCCTGAACAACCCATGCGTCAGTGGGTGTTGAGCTTCCCGTTTCAGCTGCGTTTCCTGTTTGCCAGCCGGCCCGAGATCATGGGGTGGGTGCTGGGCATCGTTTACCGCGTCATTGCCACGCACCTGGTCAAGAAAGCGGGCCATACCCACCAAGTGGCCAAGACGGGCGCGGTCACCCTGATCCAGCGTTTTGGATCGGCGCTCAATCTGAATGTTCACTTCCACATGCTGTTTCTCGACGGTGTGTATGTCGAGCAATCCCACGGCTCAGCGCGTTTCCGCTGGGTCAAGGCGCCGACCAGCCCAGAGCTCACCCAGCTGACGCACACCATCGCCCACCGGGTGGGTCGCTATCTGGAACGGCAAGGCCTGCTGGAACGGGATGTCGAAAACAGCTATCTGGCCTCGGATGCGGTGGATGACGACCCGATGACACCCCTGCTGGGGCACTCGATCACTTACCGTATCGCTGTCGGTTCACAGGCGGGGCGAAAGGTGTTCACTTTGCAAACTCTGCCGACCAGTGGTGATCCGTTCGGTGACGGGATTGGCAAGGTAGCCGGGTCCAGCCTGCACGCCGGCGTGGCGGCCAGGGCCGATGAACGCAAGAAGCTCGAACGGCTGTGCCGGTACATCAGCCGCCCGGCGGTATCCGAGAAGCGGCTGTCGTTAACACGAGGCGGCAACGTGCGCTACCAGCTCAAGACGCCGTACCGGGACGGCACCACGCACGTCATTTTCGAACCATTGGATTTCATTGCAAGGCTGGCCGCCCTGGTACCGAAGCCCAGAGTCAACCTAACCCGCTTCCACGGGGTGTTCGCACCCAACAGTCGGCACCGGGCGTTGGTCACGCCGGCAAAACGGGGCAGGGGCAACAAGGTCAGGGTGGCTGATGAACCGGCAACACCAGCACAACGGCGAGCGTCGATGACATGGGCGCAACGGCTCAAGCGTGTTTTCAATATCGACATCGAGACCTGCAGCGGCTGCGGCGGCGCCATGAAAGTCATCGCCTGCATTGAAGACCCTATAGTGATCAAGCAGATCCTTGATCACCTGAAGCACAAAGCCGAAACCAGCGGGACCAGGGCGTTACCCGAAAGCCGGGCGCCACCGGCTGAGCTGCTCCTGGGTCTGTTTGACTGACGAGCCTGAAGGCCAACGATACCAATCAAAATGCTGCGTTCACAGCGCCGCGGCAGGGATCCGCCGTGCTGGTTGTCGGAAAAGGAGCCGCTAGTGGGAAAGAGGAGGGTAAATTTTCAGCGTTGCTGGCTCCCCGTCAGCCGGATTGGGTTGCATCGCAGGGGTGTCGAAAGAGTCAACTGCGGTCCAAAGCTGTTGGACTTGGGTGAAAAGGGCGTTTATTCTTCCTATACGTATGATTCAAACTGCAGATGAGTTACATTTGAAAGAAAAGGTGAAAAAACCAATTGAGAAATTATTGCATGTGCTTAATGCCTCAAATAAAAAATTAATTATTCAATACCGATCATTATGAAACTATCATTAATTGTTGCCATGGATAAAAATTTTGGCATTGGTAAAGACAACGATTTGTTATGGAAATTGCCGGCTGATATGAAATTCTTTAAAGAAACTTCAACAGGTCATGTAGTAATAACCGGACGTAAAAATTATGAATCTATTCCTGAGAAATTTAGACCCTTGCCAAATCGTGAAAATGCCGTTTTAACTCACCAAATCGGCTATCAAGCACCAGGAGCTCATGTCTTTTTTTCACTTACTGAATGTTTAGAGTTCTATAAAAATGAAACCGAAAGAACTGTTTTCATCATTGGTGGGGGACAAATTTATGCAGAAGTTATGCAGCGAAACATCCTTCAAGAAATGTATATCACACAAGTAGATGGAGTGTTTGACGCAGATACTTTTTTTCCTAAATTTTCTGAATCTGAGTGGAATAGTGAAACTGTACTGAAACAGGGTATTGATGAAAAACACGCTTTTGCTTTTGAAATAAAAAAATATACACGTAAATAACTCTAAAACTTACTGTTTTTGTTGAAATGTTTTGTATGTAACGGTTTCAAAACTTCAACGACCTTACTAACTTTGCCTCCTTATGATTTTATGTATAGCTGAAAAACCTTCTGTGGCAAAAGATATTGCCGAAGTAATTGGTGCAAAACAACGCAACAACGGCTTTTATGAAGGAAATGGCTATTGGGTAACCTGGACTTTTGGCCATCTGTGTACATTGAATGAACCCCATGATTACAAAGAAAATTGGAAATACTGGAAATTGGAAGATCTGCCAATTGTACCTAAAAAATTTGGCATTAAACTAATTGATAACGATGGAGTAAAAAGGCAATTTGCTGTTATTGAAAAATTGGTAGCATCTTGTTCTGAAGTCATCAATTGCGGGGATGCCGGGCAGGAAGGGGAGTTGATACAAAGATGGGTATTGGCACCTGGTCAAGAAAGCGGGCCATACCCACCAAGTGGCCAAGACGGGCGCGGTCACCCTGATCCAGCGTTTTGGATCGGCGCTCAATCTGAATGTTCACTTCCACATGCTGTTTCTCGACGGTGTGTATGTCGAGCAATCCCACGGCTCAGCGCGTTTCCGCTGGGTCAAGGCGCCGACCAGCCCAGAGCTCACCCAGCTGACGCACACCATCGCCCACCGGGTGGGTCGCTATCTGGAACGGCAAGGCCTGCTGGAACGGGATGTCGAAAACAGCTATCTGGCCTCGGATGCGGTGGATGACGACCCGATGACACCCCTGCTGGGGCACTCGATCACTTACCGTATCGCTGTCGGTTCACAGGCGGGGCGAAAGGTGTTCACTTTGCAAACTCTGCCGACCAGTGGTGATCCGTTCGGTGACGGGATTGGCAAGGTAGCCGGGTCCAGCCTGCACGCCGGCGTGGCGGCCAGGGCCGATGAACGCAAGAAGCTCGAACGGCTGTGCCGGTACATCAGCCGCCCGGCGGTATCCGAGAAGCGGCTGTCGTTAACACGAGGCGGCAACGTGCGCTACCAGCTCAAGACGCCGTACCGGGACGGCACCACGCACGTCATTTTCGAACCATTGGATTTCATTGCAAGGCTGGCCGCCCTGGTACCGAAGCCCAGAGTCAACCTAACCCGCTTCCACGGGGTGTTCGCACCCAACAGTCGGCACCGGGCGTTGGTCACGCCGGCAAAACGGGGCAGGGGCAACAAGGTCAGGGTGGCTGATGAACCGGCAACACCAGCACAACGGCGAGCGTCGATGACATGGGCGCAACGGCTCAAGCGTGTTTTCAATATCGACATCGAGACCTGCAGCGGCTGCGGCGGCGCCATGAAAGTCATCGCCTGCATTGAAGACCCTATAGTGATCAAGCAGATCCTTGATCACCTGAAGCACAAAGCCGAAACCAGCGGGACCAGGGCGTTACCCGAAAGCCGGGCGCCACCGGCTGAGCTGCTCCTGGGTCTGTTTGACTGACGAGCCTGAAGGCCAACGATACCAATCAAAATGCTGCGTTCACAGCGCCGCGGCAGGGATCCGCCGTGCTGGTTGTCGGAAAAGGAGCCGCTAGTGGGAAAGAGGAGGGTAAATTTTCAGCGTTGCTGGCTCCCCGTCAGCCGGATTGGGTTGCATCGCAGGGGTGTCGAAAGAGTCAACTGCGGTCCAAAGCTGTTGGACTTGGGTGAAAAGGGCGTTTATTCTTCCTATACGTGCCGCGTTCCAGGCGGCGACTATGAGGGCTATGTCGATGCCCATGTGCGCCGGCTGGAGGCGCTACGCCGGGCCGGTATCGTCGAGCGGATCGACGCCGACCAATGGCGCATCCCCGATGATCTGGTCAGCCGTGCCGCCGCCCATGACGCCGGCCGAGACAGTCAGGCCAGCGTTCGCGTCCTTTCCCCGGTCGATCTGAACAAACAGATCGGATCGGACGGCGCGACCTGGCTGGACCGGCGGCTGATCCACGGCGAGACGGCCGACCTTGCGCCAACCGGCTTCGGGCAACAAGTCCGCGAAGCCATGGACCAGCGCCGCGAGCACCATATCGAACAGGGCGACGCCACCCGCAGCCGGGACAGCCGCGTCTTCTACCGGCGCAACCTTCTCGCCATCCTGCGGGAGCGCGAGGTAGCCGGCGTCGGATCGGATATGGCTTTGAGTAAGGGCCTGCCGTTCCGCGCCGCCACGGACGGCGAGAGCGTCAGCGGCAAGTTTACCGGAACCGTGCATCTATCGAGCGGCAAGTTCGCCGTGGTCGAGAAATCCCATGAGTTCACCCTTGTCCCGTGGCGGCCGATCATCGACCGCCAACTCGGCCGCGAGGTTATGGGCATCGTGCAGGGCGGGTCGGTGTCGTGGCAGTTAGGGCGGCAGAGGGGGCTGGAACGCTGAGTGCGCCCATGCCGCATTGCGAAGCAAAAGATAATCGGATAAAATGTAGCAATTCATATTCGTAAGCGTGGAGTAATCAGATGGGAAATTCCAAGTCAGCAGACAAGTAAGCCGCAACAACCAGTATTGTTGTTGCGGCGCTCTGTAAGGCTAGTCTCATCTGATTGCTGACGAGCAGACGTCGCCCGGTATTCCTTAATCGAGGGTTGATTCGTCATGACCACCACACGCCCCGCGTGGGCCTATACGCTGCCGGCAGCACTGCTGCTGATGGCTCCTTTCGACATCCTCGCTTCACTGGCGATGGATATTTATCTCCCTGTCGTTCCAGCGATGCCCGGCATCCTGAACACGACGCCCGCTATGATCCAACTCACGTTGAGCCTCTATATGGTGATGCTCGGCGTGGGCCAGGTGATTTTTGGTCCGCTCTCAGACAGAATCGGGCGACGGCCAATTCTACTTGCGGGCGCAACGGCTTTCGTCATTGCGTCTCTGGGAGCAGCTTGGTCTTCAACTGCACCGGCCTTTGTCGCTTTCCGTCTACTTCAAGCAGTGGGCGCGTCGGCCATGCTGGTGGCGACGTTCGCGACGGTTCGCGACGTTTATGCCAACCGTCCTGAGGGTGTCGTCATCTACGGCCTTTTCAGTTCGATGCTGGCGTTCGTGCCTGCGCTCGGCCCTATCGCCGGAGTATTGATCGGCGAGTTCTTGGGATGGCAGGCGATATTCATTACTTTGGCTATACTGGCGATGCTCGCACTCCTAAATGCGGGTTTCAGGTGGCACGAAACCCGCCCTCTGGATCAAGTCAAGACGCGCCGATCTGTCTTGCCGATCTTCGCGAGTCCGGCTTTTTGGGTTTACACTGTCGGCTTTAGCGCCGGTATGGGCACCTACTTCGTCTTCTTCTCGACGGCTCCCCGTGTGCTCATAGGCCAAGCGGAATATTCCGAGATCGGATTCAGCTTTGCCTTCGCCACTGTCGCGCTTGTAATGATCGTGACAACCCGTTTCGCGAAGTCCTTTGTCGCCAGATGGGGCATCGCAGGATGCGTGGCGCGTGGGATGGCGTTGCTTGTTTGCGGAGCGGTCCTGTTGGGGATCGGCGAACTTTACGGCTCGCCGTCATTCCTCACCTTCATCCTACCGATGTGGGTTGTCGCGGTCGGTATTGTCTTCACGGTGTCCGTTACCGCGAACGGCGCTTTGGCAGAGTTCGACGACATCGCGGGATCAGCGGTCGCGTTCTACTTCTGCGTTCAAAGCCTGATAGTCAGCATTGTCGGGACATTGGCGGTGGCACTTTTAAACGGTGACACAGCGTGGCCCGTGATCTGTTACGCCACGGCGATGGCGGTACTGGTTTCGTTGGGGCTGGTGCTCCTTCGGCTCCGTGGGGCTGCCACCGAGAAGTCGCCAGTCGTCTAACCGACGACTGGTAGCAGGCCCGCTCCGATGCGGCGCACTAACCATCGAAACCTCGTGAATGTCGGTATCCTGTCTGGCAGGATACCGCTCATTTCCCTTGTTCAGTTCATCGCCGTCGCCGAGCATCTGAATTTTCGGCATGCGGCCAAGGCACTTGGTATCAGCCAGTCGAGCGTCAGCGCGCGTGTGAAAGCGCTGGAGGATAACCTTGGTGTCCTGCTATTTGAGCGCCATGCGCGGGGCGTTCGGCTAACAGACGCAGGCAGGCACTTCATGGAGCGTGTCACGGCGGGTGTCGATCAACTCGATCACGCAGTGAAGACCGCGGAGTGACGGGCACTGGCTGGCAATGTCTAGCAACGGCAGGCATTTCGGCTGAGGGTAAAAGAACTTTCCGCTAAGCGATAGACTGTATGTAAACACAGTATTGCAAGGACGCGGAACATGCCTCATGTGGCGGCCAGGACGGCCAGCCGGGATCGGGATACTGGTCGTTACCAGAGCCACCGACCCGAGCAAACCCTTCTCTATCAGATCGTTGACGAGTATTACCCGGCATTCGCTGCGCTTATGGCAGAGCAGGGAAAGGAATTGCCGGGCTATGTGCAACGGGAATTTGAAGAATTTCTCCAAAGCCCGCGACGCAGCGCCGGCAGGCAGAGCAAGTAGAGGGCAGCGCCTGCAATCCATGCCCACCCGTTCCA
>NZ_JAWOVO010000051.1:0-6368 GCF_033339955.1 Vibrio sp. 1731
GGGGTCGCGGGTTCGAGTCCCGTCCACTCCGCCACTTATATTAAGCCTCAGTCGAAAGACTGAGGCTTTTTTCGTTTCTACTGCGGCGTTTCCCTGAAGTGTGTTTACACCTAATTAGACTACTCCCCATAATCCCTACTAAGTGAACTTTGCGTGATTACACACTAGGCTTTAATTAATATAGGCCGTTGATGCTGTGGAAAGACAATATGACCTACAAACAAACCTAAGTAATCTATGGTATTCAAAGGCGTTCAACGGCTTGAATCTTGATGAGAAAGAAAAAACGAACTGTGCACATAATCCAGAAAAGCGTCATATATACCCCCAATCTCTCCTGGCTCAAAAATCAAACGACTTGAAAAGAATTGGAAGGTGAAAGATTGAAGGAGCTCTTCATTAGCGAGGTGATGATTTTCGACGCTGAACATTTGATGAGTCTCAGAAAAAATATATCGCCAAGGGGTAAGAAGCGCCAAAACAGAGAGGGGTAGCTTAGCTCGAGGCTGTAAGCTATGCGGAATACTCACAAACGTCAAAGCTCAAACCCATTAAGAGAGTCGCTCTAGATCTAAGTGGTTATGTGCTCACTAGCGGTACTAGAAAATAGTTAAGTATTCCAAATGGATTATATGAAAAAGCCAACTGCTAAAGCGGTTGGCTTAGTATAAAAATCTCGACGTACTTTAGAGCGAGAAATGATGTCTAAAGAATACGTTTTAAAACACCATCTGCCTTTAGGCGGGTAATTTTTCTGACCAGTCGCTGTACCCCTATAGGATAGTCTTCTACTTTCTCTAATTGCTTATAAGTACAGATAAGGTGAGTATGCTCAAGAATACGCGAAACTTCGTCTTCAAACTTCTCAGTGAGCTTCGCATAATTGTCTTGTATGAGTAGCCCATTTTCTAGGTCGAGTGACCAAGCACGTGGGTTTAGGTTATTCCCAGTAAGTAGCATATAGCGTTTATCAACCCAAATACCCTTAAGGTGGAAGCTGTTATTGTCATGCTTCCATAGGTGAATTGACAATTTACGTGCGGCGATATTCGCTTCATTGGCTTTCGCAAAGCGACGCAAATTCACTTCGTAAAGATATGGAAGTCCGCCAATGGTTTTAAAGTCTTCCTCAGGTGCAATGTAAAAGTCATTGGCGGTTTTATCGCCCACAACAATAGTTACTTTCACACCACGCTTCATGGCTCGTTTCACTTCACGATGAAGTGCTTTAGGGAAGTTAAAGTAAGGCGTACAAATGAAAATTTCGTCTTGGGCTGCTGCCAATAACTTTACAATCTGTTGATTGAGCAGATTACGGCGTTTGCCTAGCCCAACTAACGGAGTGACTTTTACACTTTCTTCTGTTGCAGCTTGGTCTTCAAACTTATAGTTGGCTTGAGCAAGAGAAGCCCTCAGTTGGCGAATCGCCGACTTTATTTCTTTGGTTTCTGGCTTATCTTTTCCTGCAAGATCATTAACGGCAGGGTGAGCAATCATTTCTTCCTGAATGAATTGCACCATTGAATTCGCTAAAGATTCATGTCGAATCACATGGTAACGATCAAATCGATAACGTTCATGATAATGGAGATAAACGTTATTTAAGCTCGCCCCACTGTAGATAACAGTATCATCGACAATGAAGCCTTTTAAATGCAGTACCCCAAAAACTTCTCTGCCACGCACTGGTATGCCATAGACAGGGATTGGGTGTTGGTATTTGCTGGCATATGCTTTGTAAAGCGCTGAATTACCCTCAGATGTCTCCGCACCAATCAGGCCACGCTGCGCTCGATGCCAGTCGACACAGATATTGATGTCCAACCCAGGATTGCGCTGTTTCGCTTCATAAAGCGCAGTGAGAATTTCACGTCCAGCTTCATCATCTTCCAGATATAGAGCGACTAGGTAAATTCGCGACGTTGCTTTGCTGATAGCATCTAAAAGACGGGTTCTGAATGATTCTGCTGAATACAGAACATCAAAGTCTTCCGGATTGACAGCGAGACTTGGCAACTGTTCGAATGGATTCCTACTTACTATCATATCGGTATGAGTACCTTAGTTTAGTGCAATATTGCGAACCTGCCATTTTATCAAAGATATGATTTACCTGGCTACAAAAGCACGCGTTTTGATGTCGTTGAAGAGATGAATTGCATTGGAATGAGATCTTTACCGCTATCTACATAACGTTGAAATGCCATTTTTAGCGGGTGTGGTAGCTCAGAGCAATCAATTGTTGTGAATCCATGCTTGGAATAATAGGATTCGAGATGTGTAAACGCGAAGCAATAATCGCCATCAGTGAAAACATTTTTTTTACAATGAGTTAGTAGTTCTTTTCCAATCCCTGTTCCCCTAACTTTCGGAATGACCAACATTCCTGTCAATAGACGAACTTTATCTACACTTTTTAAACGTAGTAACGCAATGATTTCACCTTTATGGCTTGCTGTAATGATCAATTCATCTTTTTTGGCTCGACCCGCAGGGTAATACGCTTTGTATAGTTTCTTAATGAGGGGGAGCTTGATGGGATTTAACACTTCTATGATTAATGAGTCTGGTATTGTCACTGCGGTTAAAAGATAACTAATGTAGAATGTCGACAGTTTAAGAGAATCTTATCTGGTGTTGCAAACCTACTATGCAAATTAAAACAAATGCGAGCCTAAAGGCTTACCATACTTTTGGAATTGAACAATCGTGTTCCTATTTAGCTATCGTTGAGTCGCTTGAAGATGTTATTGAGCTATTTCAAAACCCAAGATTCACCCATTTACCGAAACTTTTTTTAGGTAAAGGAAGTAATGTTCTTTTTACAGAACATTTTGAGGGATTAGTGATTGTTAATCGAATCATGGGTAAAGAAGTCACGGAAACGGATGAGCACTACCTATTACATATTGCCGGTGGTGAAGATTGGCCTGAATTGGTTTCCTGGTGTGTGAATCAGGGGATCGGTGGGATCGAGAACTTAGCTTTGATTCCAGGTTGTGCTGGCTCGGCTCCTATTCAGAACATTGGTGCGTATGGCCTAGAGCTAAAAGACATCTGTGATTATGTAGATGTTCTTGATCTAACTACGTTTGAAAACAAAAGAATGCACGCCCAAGACTGTGAGTTTGCCTATAGGGATTCCATATTTAAACATGCGTTGCACGGAAAGTGCTTTATCACCGCATTAGGGCTTAAGTTGGCGAAGCAATGGCAGCCGATTAACCAGTACGGTCCTTTACAAAGTATCCCAGAAGAACAACTCAGCCCTGCTTCTATCTTCGAACGAGTATGCCAAGTGCGAAAGGCAAAACTGCCAGATCCAACCAAGATAGGTAACGCAGGTAGTTTCTTTAAAAACCCAGTGATCACGCAAGATCACTATGATCGACTCACAAAAAAATACCCTAACGTAGTGGCCTACCCAGCTTCTGGAGGAATGAAAATTGCTGCTGGTTGGCTTATCGATCAGTGTGGATTAAAAGGGAAGTCTGTACACGGTGCGCAGGTCAACCCTATGCAAGCTTTGGTTTTGACCAACATGGATAATTGTAGTGCTGATGACATTGTCGCGCTTGCTTATTTAGTGAAGCAGACGGTATGGGATAAATACCAAATCATACTTGAGCATGAAGTACGCTTTCTCAATCGTACCGGGGAGACGAATTTGACTCAGATCGAGGCATCTAGATGAGAAAAGATCACTCTACGAAACTTCATATTTTAAGGTTATTAAGTGATGGAGAGTTTCATTCAGGAGAAGCGTTGGGCGACGATCTTAATGTTTCCAGAGCGGCAATCGCTAAGCACATTAAAGGTCTTAGTGAATGGGGGATTGATATTTATCGAGTGCAAGGGCGCGGTTACCAATTAGCCTCACCATTGCAGTTGTTAGACGAGACTCTCCTTACCACTAGCTCGGAGTCACTTGTTGAACTCGTCCCTGTGATTGACTCAACGAATCAATATTTGCTCGACAGAGTCGCGGATTCGGAAAAGGGCCGTGTTTGTATTGCTGAATATCAAGCACAAGGGCGTGGTCGCCGCGGTAGACAATGGGTCTCACCGTTTGGCTCTAACTTATATCTCTCTATGTATTGGCGACTGGATGCAGGAATGGCTGCGGCAATGGGCTTGAGCTTGGTGATTGGGATTGCCGCAGTGGAAGCTTTGGAAGAAGTAGGCATGCAAGGTGTTAAACTCAAGTGGCCGAATGACTTGTATTATCAAGATAAAAAACTGGCCGGAATCTTGGTTGAAATGTCGGGTCAGGCCGGTGGGGCTGCTCATCTAGTGATTGGGATGGGCCTGAATATTGGAATGCCTGACGACCAGCCTGAGATTGACCAGCCATGGACCACGTTGAACCAAGTAAATCAGAGTCTCAAGATCGATAGAAATGTTCTAGCAATGACACTTATCAAGCATTGGAATTCCGCACTTGTCGAATATGAAATGAAAGGACTTACTGGCTTTATCGAACGTTGGAATCGGTTAGACAATTTCCTTAATCGTCAGGTCAAACTGCTTATTGGTCCTAGAGAGGTATATGGCGTCGTTCGAGGCATCGATCATCAAGGTGGAATATTAATCGAAACCTCCCAAGGACTAGAGACTTATATTGGTGGTGAAATCTCGTTGCGTAAAAGTGACTAATCTTCGATTACTTTCGCAACGAGACTTTATCAACTAAGTGGTTAACGCCTTTGTGTAGAATCAAGTGGGCTCTCTCACGAGTTGGAAGAATATTCAATTCTAAATTGAGCCCATTAATATCATGCCAAATTTGCTTCGCTTTTTTCTTTGCGTCATCGACAGAGAGTTGTGTGTAGTGGCTAAAATAAGAGCCTGGTTTCGTAAAGGCCCCTTGGCGAAACTTTAAAAAGCGTTCTACATACCAATGTTCAATGGTCTCTGTTTCTGCATCGACATAAATTGAAAAATCTAAAAAGTCAGAGACGAAGACACGATGCGGGTCATGTGGATAGTCCATTCCACTTTGCAGAACGTTTAAACCTTCAATAATAAGAACATCCGGTCTATCCACTTTTCTTAGTTCATCAGTAATGTCATACGTGATGTGAGAGTAGATGGGTACTTCAAGATCGGGCTTTCCTGCCTTTACGTCAGACATGAACTCGACTAAGCGCTTGATATCATAGGATTCTGGGAAGCCTTTACGATGCATGATACCGCGTTCTTCTAGTACTTTTTTCGGATATAGGAAGCCATCTGTTGTAACCAAGGACACTTTGGGATGATTCTCCCAACGAGAAAGCAATGCCGTTAGAATACGAGCAGTCGTACTTTTGCCTACAGCAACACTGCCAGCGATACCAATTACGAAAGGGGGAGCATGTTCCTCTGTATTTAAGAATTGTTGTAATACGGAATTGCGGCTTTGACGAGCCTGGACATACAGATTCAAAAGACGAGACAAAGGAAGGTAGATCTCTACCGCTTCCTCCATGGTTAGGTTTTCATTAATGCCCTGAAGCGCAGTCAAGTCGTCTTCAGAAAGTGTCATCGGTACAGAGTTTCTTAACTCGGCCCAATTTGCACGGTCAAATGACAAAAATGGACTCATGGGTCTCTTTTATCCTTGGTTTAATAGAAGCAAGAACATACATCAAGCGAACTTCAAAGCAAACGACAAAGGTCGAAGTTTACTTTAAAAAAGCTAAGTTTGTACGAATTTGCAGCAAACGAATCTAAAAAATCGAAATTTATGATTTTTTTTCAAATTACTATTGCAACCTAGAAAATCATTCAATAGAATGCGCACCACTTATGCCGACTTAGCTCAGTAGGTAGAGCAACTGACTTGTAATCAGTAGGTCACCAGTTCGATTCCGGTAGTCGGCACCATTCTTTCCTTTAGTAGTCTGAATGGCTTGAAAATTTGGAGGGGTTCCCGAGTGGCCAAAGGGAGCAGACTGTAAATCTGCCGGCACCGCCTTCGATGGTTCGAATCCGTCCCCCTCCACCATATTCTTTAGGAAATAGCTCTCAGAGTTACGTGTTGCGGGCATCGTATAATGGCTATTACCTCAGCCTTCCAAGCTGATGATGCGGGTTCGATTCCCGCTGCCCGCTCCACTCTAATTTGAGTGCTGATATAGCTCAGGTGGTAGAGCGCATCCTTGGTAAGGATGAGGTCGGCAGTTCGAGTCTGCCTATCAGCACCAGCTCTCAAGTTTATTTCCTTTTGATATTAGATTTACCAATTATCTTTTTTTGGTTGCGTGGTCAATTTGGGCCACCTAAATCCGTACCTAGAGGGACCACTCATGTCTAAAGAAAAATTTGAACGTACGAAACCGCACGTTAACGTTGGTACTATCGGCCACGTTGACCACGGTAAAACA
>NZ_JAWOVO010000052.1:0-5639 GCF_033339955.1 Vibrio sp. 1731
CCCACCTCCGCAGCCATTTATTGGTGTGGTCTACAGAGGATTATGTCTTTTTAGAGGGGAAAATCCCTAGAACCCCAAAATGGCGGAGAATGAACATATTGATAAAGAGATTTTCCACCTGCTTTTAACGAGCGGTGTTTATCGCAACTATGCAGAGCGGTATTTATCGTCAGAGTTAATGGACGTCGACGATATTCAACAGTTTCTAGACTGAACAAAAAATAACGGCTGGAATTGCCGTTGAGTCCTTAACGAAAAAAAGGCAGCCCCAAATAGCACGGGCTGCCTTTCTAATCACTCAAAATAAAGGATTAGACAGTGGATTCGTTAATCGGCTCTAGTGCAACTTGCTCTGTGTTGTCACTCTGCTCTTTAGGAGTACGTTTAGCCAATACGTAGTAGAACAGTGGCGTGAGTAGCAGACCGAATATGGTTACACCAATCATGCCAGAGAACACAGCGATACCCATTGCTTGTCTCATTTCAGCACCGGCACCAGTAGAGAACACCATTGGAACCACACCCATGATGAAGGCAATCGACGTCATCAAGATTGGGCGAAGACGTAAGCGTGATGCTTCAAGAACAGCCTCCATCACAGTGCGACCTTTATCTTGCAACTCTTTGGCGAATTCTACGATTAGGATGGCGTTTTTAGTTGCCAAACCAACCAGTACGATTAGACCAATTTGAGTGAAAATATTGTTGTCGCTACCCCATAGAATCACACCGCTGATCGCCGATAGAAGCGTCATAGGAATGATTAAGATGATTGCCATCGGAAGACGTACACTTTCGTATTGCGCAGCAAGTACAAGGAACACCAACAAGATAACCAGTGGGTAGATCAACATAGCTGTATCACCGGCCAACTTCTGTTGGTAGGTCAGCTCGGTCCATTCGTAAGTCATGCCAATCGGTAGTGTCTCTGCAAGGATCTGCTCAATCGCTGCTTGCGCTTCACCTGAGCTGAAACCTGGCATAGGGCTACCATTGATCTCTGCTGTGGTATAAGCGTTGTAATGCATCACACGGTCAGGACCAGCACTGTAATTCACATCAACAAACGCGCCTAAAGGAATCATTTCACCGTTCGCATTTCGAACCTCTAGTTGGCGAATCTGCTCTGGTGTTTGGCGGAACTCTTCGTCGGCCTGAACGTTCACTTGGTATGTGCGACCAAAGCGGTTGATATCATTGACGTACGTGCTCCCCATGTAGGATTGCAGGGTAGAGAAAACATCGTCTAATGATAGGTCTTGCTTGAGCGCTTTCGTACGGTCAACATCCAGGTCTAACTGTGGAACATTAACTTGATAGCTTGAGAACACACCAGTTAGTGCCGGGTGCGCCCATGCTTTCATGATCACTTGTTGAGTGACACCGTATAGCGCTTCGTAGCCGTGGTTCGCTCGATCTTGGATCTGCAAACGGAAACCGCCAATCGTACCCAGACCCTGAACCGGTGGTGGTGGAAAGATCGCGATGAATGCATCAGGGATAGAAGCAAATTTTTGGTTCAGCTGACCTGCAATCGCATTTGCGCTAAGACTCGGATCTTGACGCTCGTCGAAATCAGCCAACGGAGTGAACACGATACCGCTGTTTGGACTATTGGTGAACCCGTTAATGCTCAGACCTGGGAATGCAACGGAGTGTTCAACGCCTGGTTGTGCCAAAGCAATCTCGGACATCTCACGAATCACTGCATCGGTACGCTCAAGTGAAGCCGCGTCTGGCAGTTGCGCGAATGCAACCAAGTACTGCTTATCTTGACCCGGCACATAACCCGTAGGAGTCTGATCGAATTGGTAAGCCGTTAAGCCAAGCAGGCCAACATACATCACACCAATCAGTGCGCCAAGTCGAATGCTCTTCTTCACCGCGTAACCGTAAGCGATAGAACCTTTGTTAAATAGCTTATTGAATGGGGTAAATACGAAGCGTCCGAACAAGCCATCCATTGCACGCGTGAGCCAATCTTTCGGTTGGTCGTGACCACGTAACAACAGGGCAGAAAGAGCCGGGCTCAAAGTCAGCGAGTTAATAGCTGAAATGAACGTTGAAATAGTAATGGTCAACGCAAACTGTTTATAGAACTGACCCGTTAAGCCAGACATAAACGCAGTCGGGATGAATACCGCAGCGAGCACCAACGTCGTCGCAACAATTGGGCCTGTAACCTCTCGCATCGCTTTTTCTGTCGCCGCAATAGGAGCAAGACCTTCTTCGATGTTTCGCTCGACGTTTTCGACCACCACGATCGCATCATCAACAACGATACCGATAGCGAGTACTAAGCCAAACAGTGACAGAGCATTTAAAGAGAAGCCCATTAAGTACATGAAGGCGAACGTACCAACTAATGAAACCGGAACCGCAACTAATGGGATGATCGATGCGCGCCAAGTTTGCAGGAACAGAACAATAACTAGTACAACAAGTAATACCGCTTCAAGCAGTGTCTGCACTACCGCTTCAATAGAACCACGAACGAATACCGTTGGGTCGTAAACAATCTCGTAGCTCACACCTTGAGGGAAGCTAGCTGACAGCTCTTCCATTTTCGCTCTTACGTCATCAGAGATCTGAATCGCGTTTGAGCCAGAAGCTTGGAAGATTGGAATGGCAACTGCGTCTTGGTTATCAAGTAGTGAACGAAGTGAGTAGGTTTCGGCACCTAATTCAATACGAGCGACATCTTTCAAATGGTTGATCTGACCATCTTCACCAACCTTGATGATGATGTTCTCGAACTCTTCAACTTCGCTTAAACGTCCTTTGACATTAATAAGCAACTGGAAGTCTGACGAGCCACTTGGTTGAGCACCAAGGCTACCTGCTGCAGCTTGTTGGTTCTGTTCGCGAATCGCAGAAATGACTTCACTAGGGTTGAGGTCCAGGCTTGCGACCTTGTTTGGATCAAGCCAAATACGCATGCTGTATTCGCCACCACCAAACAGGCGAACGGCACCCACACCTTCGATTCGGGCAAGTTCATCTTTAACGTTAAGCGCTGCATAGTTCGCAAGATAAAGTAGGTCATAACGCTCATCAGGCGACACCAAGTGAACGACCATGGTTAAGTCTGGTGATGACTTTTCCGTCACAACACCAAGTCGCTGAACGGTTTCAGGCAAACGAGGTAGGGCACGATCAACACGGCTTTGAACTAGGGTTTGCGCTTTGTCTACGTCGGCACCAATGGCAAAGGTGACGGTTAACGTCATCACGCCATCAGAAGTCGCTTGAGAAGACATATACAGCATGTCTTCTACGCCGTTAATCTCTTCTTCGAGGGGAGACGCGACGGTATCCGCAATCACTTTCGGGTTCGCACCCGGGTAAGTCGCTGTTACAACGACAGTCGGAGGTACAACCTCGGGGTATTCAGTGATAGGCAGTTGCCATACTGACAATGCACCACCGATGAATATGAGTATCGACAGCACGGATGCAAAGATCGGCCGACGAATAAAGAACTGGGAAAACATTGCAATGGTTCCTTTATTGCTTCACTTGCAGAGTCAGTAGCTCACTGCGCTGCTGGTCTCGTAATGCTTGTTGCTGGCGAATATTGGCAAGGGTGTTTTCATCAGCCATTGCAACTTCATCGGGCGTAACAGGCATGTTGGCACGAACGCGTTGTAAGCCATTGACGACAATCTTTTCGTCGCCTTTTAGGCCATCCAATACAATGCGCAGACCGTTAAGGCCTTCACCAAGAGAGATTGCTCGGTATTGGACAATATTGTCATCGCCTAAAACCAAGACATACTTGTTATTCAGATCGGTACCAATCGCCTTGTTATCAATCAACACACCTTGGTAGCTATCCGAGCCAGCGATACGCATTTTGGCGAACATACCCGGTAAAAATTTCTTATCCGCATTATCAAAAACGGCGCGAACTTGAATGGTTCCCGTTGCTTCGTCAATCGCATTGTCTACAAAGTCGATGTAACCGATATGAGGGAAATCGGTATCGTTAGCCAACGACATTTGGACGACATTTTCAATTTCACCATCCGCTGAGATGAGGTTATTAATCTCTTGATATTTAAGGAAACTACGCTCATCAATGTCGAAATAAGCGTACATTTTCGAAGTAGATACCAGTGACGTAAGAACGGTTTGACCCGTAGTTACATAGTTACCTTTGGTCACCTCTGCGAAAGAAACTTTGCCTGCAATCGGCGCGCGAACTAGAGTGAATTCAAGGTCTAGTTCCGCTTTTGCCAAAGCAGCTTTAAGAGCTGAAACACTTGCAACGCTACGCTGCTGATCTGCAAAACGCGCATCAACGGTCTCTTGAGAAATTGCTTTAGTTTTGCTTAGTCTTTGTGCACGTTCATAATCTTTGATTGCTTGGTTCAAGCTTGTTTGAGCACTGCTAAGTTCCGCTTTCAAACGGTTAACTTCAGCAACAAACAAACGATTGTCGATTGAAAAAAGCACGTCTCCAGCTTCTACGAGATGGCCTTCACGGAAGTGAACACGGTCTACGTAACCCGATACACGAGGCATTACGGTGACGGTTTGAGGTGATTCTAATCGACCAGTGTATTGATCAAGCTCGGTAACCTGTTCTACAAGCACTTGTGCCACTTCAACCGTTGGTGGTGGCGGTGCTGATGCAGGTGCTTCGGCGCGTGAATCTTGACATCCAGACAACACCAATGGCGCTGCAAATGAGATTAGTAGAAGAGGCGTTCTAAGGTGTTTGCCTACCATCTCGCTATCCTTATGTTAGTTTTGTACCGATCGGCATAATAATCCTGACTTTTGATATTGATCAAGTAAAATTTATAGAATGAATAGTTACAACATATGGACAACGTATGCCTGCCGCATTACCATTTAGGGGTTCTAGGGATTTTCCCCTCTAAAAAGACATAATCCTCTGTAGACCACACCAATAAATGGCTGCGGAGGTGGTTTACTTTCAGCTTGGAGCCTAATCATCCACTATCGGCCTTGTTATTTCGCCAATATTGGGCAATTTCCCAGTATTAGTGAAGTTATACGTTCCGCTTAAGTTGATATTTTGCCACGCAACGGGCGAAACAGCACGAGTGATACCCGCTTTCTCTTCATCTCCTCTCGCTTCAAAGTGTCCCAGCAGATGACTCAGTATCGCGGAGTTGAAGTAGATGATCGCGTTGGCAAGCAATCTTGCACATTCATTCCAGATAGCGATTTCACTCTCGTTTTTGCCTCGGAACTGATCGCCATTCACCGACGCAATAGCCCGTCTCAGGAAGTGCCACGCTTCTCCCCGGTTAAGGGCACGCTGAACGTACTGCCGCAAACTGGCATTGTCTATGTAATCCAGTAAATATTGCGCTTTGACCAGTCGATTATACTCCGTCAGCGCCTGTAATGTCGGGTGCCCCGAAGGATAACCAGACAACTTTCTTACCAGCATTGCCTGTGTCGTTCGCTTTGTCTGAAGTGACAGAACAATGCGCCTAATATCCTGCCATCCCGTTTCGATGACATTCGTCCTGATGGGCTTTTTCAGGGCAAGGTTGGTGCCGCCGTGTTCATTTTCAGTTACGGCAAACAGATCATTGATGACACTACTGAACTGCGCGTATCGCGGTGCAAAACTGTAACCGCATAGATCCAGTAAGGCG
>NZ_JAWOVO010000053.1:0-5309 GCF_033339955.1 Vibrio sp. 1731
CGCCTTACTGGATCTATGCGGTTACAGTTTTGCACCGCGATACGCGCAGTTCAGTAGTGTCATCAATGATCTGTTTGATGTGACTGAAAGTGAACAAGGCAGCACCATACTGGCGCTAAAGAAGCCTATCAGAACGAATGTTATTACAACGGGATGGCAAGATATCAGGTGTATTGTTCTGTCACTTCAGACAAAGCGGACGACACAAGCAATGCTGGTAAGAAAGTTGTCTGGTTACCCTTCTGGACACCCAATATTACAGGCTCTGACGGAGTATAATCGACTGGTTAAAGCGCAATATTTACTTGACTACATCGACGATGCCAGTTTGCGGCAGTATGTGCAACGTGCCCTGAACCGGGGAGAAGCATGGCACTTCCTTAGACGAGCCATTGCGTCGGTGAATGGTGATCAGTTCCGTGGCAAAAACGAGTCTGAAATCGCTATCTGGAATGAATGCGCAAGATTGCTTGCCAATGCGCTCATCTACTTCAACTCCGCGATACTGAGTCATCTTCTGGGACACTTTGAAGCGACAGGTGATGAAGAAAAAGCGGCTATCACTCGTGCTGTTTCGCCCGTTGCATGGCAAAATATCAACTTAAGCGGGACGTATAACTTCACCAATACCGGAAAATTGCCTGATATTAGTGAAATTACGAAGCCAATCGTGGATGATTAAGCTTGGAAACGAAAGTAACCCACAGCTGGAGGCTATATAATACAAAGCCTGTAGCATTCTATGTTACTTTAGAGGGGAAAATCCCTAGAACCCCTTCTTGGCTCATAGTTATTTCCAAGCTAAAGCTATGGATTTTATGAACGCGTCTGGGCGTAATAAGATGATTACAGGGTTGGAAAAATCAATAGAGTTGTTCAATGAGGTTGAGGACATCCTAAACCCAATCACAATGACTGTCGCAGCAAAGTATGGGTTAACCGAGGAAGTTATTGCAAATATTCAAAAACAGGCTCTGGAAGATGCGAAAACCGACCTTTAACAAACGACTATGGCGTCAATAACTAATTTTTAGCTATGTTCTAATCCTACATGATGCATCTCTTAGCATATCACAACCATCTTGCGAACACATGCAATAATAGCAAGCGTTTAAGGTTTCAAGATGCTTTTTCTAATCTGACAAAAACGTTTTAATACACAGCTCTAAAACATTTTTGTCCAGATACGTGTTCCAGCGGATGGTCAGACAACCAGTATGATACTTTTATAGTCAATTGTTGTGAGATTGAAACATGGTAGTACCAATTGGTATGAATCTTTATTTATGTCAGCGTGACATTTAGAACGGTACTGACAGGCTTACTTGAACATTTAGTATGAAACTTTATTTCTCTCCCAAATCTACGGGGACTTCAAACCATAAATATACACGGTATCCACCACCTAAACTACACCACAAGCCGCTGTTACGACACCAATAACCTTAACTACCTCACTCGCTTTAACTCGAATTAAGCGAGCTTCGCTCGCAAAGAATCAAGCTCCCTTTCGCGTCTTCGACGCTAACGAATAAGGGCTTCGCCCTAAATATTTCTACTCCTTGGTGGCTTCGCCACTGCTAAGACCCCCTGGAAAAAAGTTTGGCGTAGCCAAACATAGATATGGATAGATAAAGATAGAAATAAATCGATATGAATAGTATTTACCAATCTAAGAAGCGGCGAAGCCGCTGGTTCTCCCAGGGGGGAGAATGCTCAAGAGGCGGCGAAGCCGACCTTATAGTTACAGCACGTGCGGATGGAGCGAAGCGGTGGGGGAGAGGCACCAATGAGTACCTTAAAGTGTGGTGGATACCGTGTATAGTTGACTAATTTTTGTTCGATAGTGGTTCAAATGAGGTCCGATTTAGACCTCAATATTTGAAAACGAAGTATTAAGTTAAAGCTGATAATGGCCAAGCAAATGTACTCAATGAGTTGTCTGACTCTTTGATTTTCTCCACAAGGTCATCCGCTCCGACTTCAATACCACATTCATACAGTCCATAAACCTCTTTTACAAAGAAAGGTTCGTCCGAACTAGTGTCCTTTACCATTTTTCGATTAAGGCATTCATTAATAAATGTTCTAGAGACATGTAAGTTCTCAGGATGTTGCCTGTTCCAGGTATCGATCGTATGCATTCTGGAATCTTTGATATGAGCGAGGTGCTGACTAATTTGTCCTCCAATTATCGACACTATGACAGTAATCGAAAACAATATTACTTTTAGACTAAGACGGATCGCAGATTTCATGCAGTATTCCTATTATAGAGGGGGATTTATTCTGATTTGGTGCTTAACGAGGTTGTTTGTGAAAGCTCTATCAAGTTGTAGTTAGGTCATGACATAAAAGGAACACCAGCCTTTTCTAGGTCTTGCCATGTAAGGGGGGCGTTCTTCACTGTACGGGGTGTTTCAAAGTGAACATTTTCGGCTTCTGAAATAAACATTCCTCTATCAGGATTTAAAAGATCCATGATTAAAGTGCCATCGGGATGGACAATAAACTCCAATTGATATCCCTCCGGTACATTTGGCCATTTATAATCCTCAGGAATGATGCCTTTAAGCCTTTGCGAGACAATGGAGACTGTCAAAACTTCATCTTTATCAATTTTTATCATATCAATCATACTCTTCGTTAATATTTGTACCAAAGCTCATATGGAAACTAAGTTGATCAAATTATCAACTAGCTCAGCATGAGGTTTTCCTAACATACGTATTAAAATATATGGTAACATTAGTATTGTTTTTTATACGCGAATGACATCTATTATTCAATGTTTAGTCTAGACTGCCTAAGAATGGTTGAGGAAAAGCTAATGTTTAGAACAAAGTATTTACTGATAGCACTATCTTGTACTGCTTTGATTTGCCTGATTTTCTTTAATAGCGGAGCATACAAAGACAATTTCGAGGTGGTGGCCAAGGTATGTGGTCTACTATCACTAGCTAGCTGGCTAGAACGTACAAAGCAGATATAACAGATAGTCGTCATGTGGCCAAAACCTATACATCCATATCTACTTAAAAAGCATGCGTACAGGTGTGCTCTAGATCCATATCGACACACGTTGATGACACTCCAGAACTATGACGACCTGATAAACCTAGATCTGCAGGTGCTTGATACTCTCTATCAACTAGAACATTTGATAGTCAGTCATTTAGAAAAAATGACAAACCATCATATTAACTCAATTACTAGTGGTAAGTACCTTTTCGGCTTGAAACTAATAGAGGCGGCTATACACAGACTTCCAGTACCGACATTCGAAAATATTGAACTGACATCGCGATCAGATAACGGCGTAAGACAAATCCTCGCGATAAAAGTGTTGTAACTGAGAATATTTGAACTAGGAGACTCAAGATTGGAAAGCGCAGTAACTAAAACAAGATGTACTGCTAAGCGCAATACATCAACGAACATCGAAAGGGCATGCTCTGCTAGTTTAGAAGAATTACTTTCAACCTATAAATTAATTGAAAGTATGGGAAGGTATGATCCTCTCTGGATCTCTTTCGAAAGAAACAGAATTGAACAAATTTGCAAAGTTAAAGAATGGACTAGGGTTGGTTTAAAAGAGCTCAATTGTATTTTGTCTTTGAAAGATATGATTAAGCTCGCCAAGAAAGAACCTAACCTAACACCACTACTTGACAGGTTATCAGGGTGTTATCGCGTTAGAAGTACCAATACTTACATGGTAAGTACCTCAAGCGAACTCGATTTGTTGAAGATTGAATTTACAGCAGCAGCACGATTTACTGTCGCAAGTTGGATGTACATTGCATTTTCTACCCATTTTGAGGACGGAGTTGAGCTAGGTTGGTCAACCATTGATGCAATATTCGAATCTCAATCACTCCCTTCAACACATCCAGACACATGGACAATGGACAATTTCTTATACATCTAGGAGGTAATAATATGATGCATTACAAAGACTCTGTATTTTCACCAGAATGGGGGCAGTTCACCAGAAGAATAGTTATATTGGCATTTTCTCTAACAATTGTAGGTTTAGCTGCATGGCGATTCTCTCAATTAGAGTCTTTTAATCTGCTTTATATAGTAATTCTTCTTCTTGGTATCCTTATCCAGGGGCTATACCCAATTTATGCTGAACGCAAAGAATTGAGACGCAAGCTTTACAGAAGACACTTGAGTACACTTAATATTGATATTCTCGAGAAGTATTTAAATCAAGCTGAAAGCGATATAGAACGAGATTTGATAGAAGACACCATTTCAACAATACGTTATTGATTGGTGATTGAATGGATATCAAATTCGACACTACTGAAATCTATCACGAGAATCGACACCAAAACCTTATGCGTATAGTCAACCAAGACTACAACCGTAAGATTCAGAACTTATGTAGACATTTAGATATGCCTCACTTGGCCAGTTATCTCAGCCACAGATCCAAGCCTCAGAAGAACATCAGTCACAGACTAGCTAGAAACATAGAAACAAAGCTCGGTATGCCTATTGGACAACTTGATGAGGCCATTTCTACCATAAATGTAGACCCAACAATTGATGATAACCTCCCAATTGACAAGCTTGCCAGATCTAGGAATTTAGAGATCCTATTGACCCTTATAGGGAATGGCAATATTAGCAAATTGAACTCAGAGCTAGGTTGTCATTTGAACAATCATTTAGGGCCCAATAAATCCCGTATGCTAGGAAAAAAGTTAGCAACCAGAATTGAAACTAAACTAGGGCTACGCCCTGGCACCATGAGCGTGAAATGTACTTTCAATGATTTTCTACCATATTTAAACAGGGACCAATTGACTAGGCATATCGAGTCTAAACAAGAAGAGTATGATGAACGAATGTCAAAACGTAGAATAATAATTGAACAAAGGAATGATATCGTGAGCCAGATGTTGAAGAAGATAGCCAGCTTTCTGGAAGGCAGTGGTACACATGAAATATTAGAGGATTCTGATATTAGAAAGGTGTATATCCCTGTGCCAAACCACAAAAATGAACTCCCAATATTAGTTAGCTGCGAAACTAAGCCATCAAACAGATTCTTAATTTTATGCTCTAAAGGTATGACAGAGCGACACGATAAACTCACAAACATGATTTTAAGCGATAGGGATAAGTTTGAAACAGATGTCGGTGAAATGGACCATTATCGGGGTCTGAAGCCCAATGGAACGAAAACGTACGCTAAGCTTCTTACCCCGCTGAACGCGCTAAGCTTCTTACCCCGCTGAACGCTCACTTGCCAACTTTTTAGCAACCCGTATTACTGTACGACCTGAAACATT
>NZ_JAWOVO010000054.1:0-5165 GCF_033339955.1 Vibrio sp. 1731
CCATAGCGTTTTGGACCCACCTGATTTCCATGCCGAACTCAGAAGTGAAACGAAATAGCGCCGATGGTAGTGTGGGGTTTCCCCATGTGAGAGTAGGACATCGCCAGGCTTTAGTTTTGTTTTCACTTTTTCGAAAAGTGAAGACAAAAGCGGGCACTTGCTGATTACAAGCGAGTGATACCACTGCGGAGTGGTAGTTCAGTTGGTTAGAATACCGGCCTGTCACGCCGGGGGTCGCGGGTTCGAGTCCCGTCCACTCCGCCACTTATATTAAGCCCTAGTCGAAAGACTGGGGCTTTTTCGTTTGGTCGTGTCCCCTAGAAATGCATTTACACATTGAAGGCGAGACAATACGACTTTCTTTACCCTTTTGGCACATGAGTTTCTCAGGAAGATGAGCCTGCTGCCTGCACTTCCAATTACTCCGAGTTTGTATCCTGTCCTCGTTGAAAGATTGGTCATTTGAACAATGAGTCTTTATAACACTCGCCCTCAACCGTAATAGAATGAATAGTCTTCCTCACTGCGTGTTTTGTTAGCGTCTCTCTTAAACAATAATTTTCTACATCTTATTTCTCAAACATTCATTGCTTCCATGTTTAGAGCGGGACCGTCGTTGCGTGGATTACGCAATTTCGCGAAATATAGTGAGGAAGAGAGCTAAGTCTTCCGAAAATTAATGCCTTTTAGAAAACTTTGTTTTCTTTGCTGAACTTGCTAGTAGCGATTAACCTAAGAGGAGTTCTTGAGGAGTATGTTTGATGATGCAACAAATAAAAAATGAAACGCTGAAATCTGTATTTAAGCAATGGTCTTCCGAAGAGGGAATTGTGGTCATCAACCCTGCAACTGAGCAAGAGTTAATTCGGTTAAAGCCTAGTACTCTTGATGAGTTAGATGATCTCATTGGTCAGTGCAAAACGGAGCAAGTCCGTTGGGCTAAATTAAGTGCCCAAGAGCGCTCTCGTCGTTTGAGGGGGTGGTATCAACTACTTCTTGATAATGCAGAAGACATAGCCACGATTATTACCTTAGAGCAGGGTAAACCTTTAGCTGAGAGCAAAGGGGAAGTGATGTATGGTGCCTCTTTTGTCGAGTGGTTCTCAGAAGAAGCAAAACGTGCTTATGGCGAAGTTATTCCTGCCCCCACGACAGATAGACGTCTATCTGCAATTCGCCAGCCTGTGGGAGTATGCGCTGCAATTACACCTTGGAACTTCCCTATTGCGATGATTACAAGAAAAGCAGCACCAGCCCTAGCGGCAGGTTGTGGCATGTTGATCAAGCCATCAGAGCTTACCCCTCTCACTGCAATTGCTGTTGTTGAATTAGCTTATCAGGCTGGTATCCCTAAAGAACTGCTTTCTGTCTTGGTGTCGGAGCAGGCTGCTGAGTTTGGTCAAGTACTAAGTACTGATCCTAGGATTCAGAAGATCTCTTTTACGGGGTCTACGCGAGTCGGGAAAATTTTGATGAAGCAAGCCAGTGATTCAGTCAAGGCGGTGTCGATGGAGTTGGGTGGTAATGCGCCTTTCATCGTGTTTGAAGATGCAGACTTAGATGCGGCTGCGGAAGGGCTTGTCGCGTCGAAGTTCCGTAATGCAGGGCAAACATGTGTTTGTACCAATCGGTTATATGTTCATAAAAATGTAAAACAAGCTTTTATTGATAAAGTATTGTCGAAGTTAAGCAAATTAAAGCTTGGCAATGGTTTAGAGAAAGATGTCACATTAGGTCCTGTTATTACGATGGCCTCTAAGCATCGACTAGAGGCGGTGATCGATCAAGCTGTACAAGAAGGAGCCTCTATTGCTAACTCTCCACAGAGACGGCATGGTCGCTTTATGGAGCCCGTTCTTTTGGATAGTGTGACGCAGAATATGTCGATTGTTCAGCAAGAGCTATTCGGGCCTGTGTTGCCTATTGTTACCTTTGAAAATGATGATCAAGTTCTCGAAATGGCGAACGATACAGAATATGGTTTGGCTTGCTATTTCTATACGAATAGCTTGAAGCGTATTGTGACTTTTAGTGAAGGTTTAGAGTACGGCATGGTTGGAGTGAATGAAGGGATCATCTCTACTGAAGTGGCTCCATTTGGTGGAGTTAAAGAGTCGGGTGTTGGACGGGAAGGTGCTAAGCAAGGACTCGATGAATATCTGGAGACAAAGTATATTTGTCTTGGTGGTTTAAGCTGATTTCAGAGATGGCCGATTGAACTAAAAAGCTAGGTTTTTACCTGGCTTTTTTTTAGTTGAAAGGCATACCATTTGCCACGCGCGTTTGTGGTTAATATTTTCTGGTTATTTAGTGAGTCGATAGTTAGCTTGCGGTAAGCGGTTTTTAATAATCAAAGCGCTTATGTTATTTCGTTATGGGGTAGGAGAGAGCTTAGCTTTAAACTAATACAAAAAAGCCGCATCAAGTGATGCGGCTTCTTCTAATATGGCTCCTCCTGCTGGGCTCGAACCAGCGACCTGCGGATTAACAGTCCGTCGCTCTACCAACTGAGCTAAGGAGGAACAAATTTTAATAAGTGGTGCCGACTACCGGAATCGAACTGGTGACCTACTGATTACAAGTCAGTTGCTCTACCTACTGAGCTAAGTCGGCACAATGTCATTAATAAGTTATTAACTTAATAATGAAAATTGGCTCCTCCTGCTGGGCTCGAACCAGCGACCTGCGGATTAACAGTCCGTCGCTCTACCAACTGAGCTAAGGAGGAATTGTCTTTTTAAGAGAATAAATGGTGCCGACTACCGGAATCGAACTGGTGACCTACTGATTACAAGTCAGTTGCTCTACCTACTGAGCTAAGTCGGCACATTTTATTCTTTAACATTGTTCGTGCTAAGCACCAACAATTAATAAATTGTGGTGCCCGGAGGCGGAATCGAACCACCGACACGAGGATTTTCAATCCTCTGCTCTACCGACTGAGCTATCCGGGCGACGAGGTGTATTAAAAGGCTTTTCGGCTTTCAGGTCAACAATAAAATTAAAATAAAATATCGTTTGATGAATTTGTGCTCGGAGTGGGCTGTTTTTATGCGTTTTTAGCAGCAATGCGCCATGCTTTAAGCGATGTTTTAACATTGATAGTGTATTCACTTGCAAAATAAAGGCGATAAAAACAAAAAAGCACGTCTGAAAACGTGCTTTTTATTGAACAATTGACTTTAAACTAGTGCTTTACTGAGAACTTGTTTACCCAACCTTCTAGCTCATTCGCTAGTGAAGCTAAACTTTGAGTACTTGATTGACTCTCGGTTACGACAGAGTTTAGTTGGCCTCCGCTTTCATCGATAAGGTTTATGCGTAGCGCAATATCATCGCTAACCTGCGTCTGCTCAGCGGCAGCAGTAGCGATCTGCTGGCTCATTGTGGTGATAGATTCTAACGCCGTTACAATTTGCTGTAGAGCTTCAGAGGCATTCTTAGACTCTGTAACAGTGCTTTCACTGGTTTCTGCACATATTTCCATTGTGTGAATGGCATTGCGAGAGCCTTCTTGCAGATTGGAGATCATATACTGAATCTCTTTTGTGCTGTCTTGTGTGCGTCCTGCTAGGTTGCGTACCTCATCAGCAACGACTGCGAAGCCTCGGCCTTGTTCTCCAGCACGTGCTGCTTCAATGGCTGCATTGAGTGCCAATAGGTTTGTTTGCTCTGCGATATCACCAATCACATCGAGCACTTTTACAATATTATTTACATCCTGATCTAGATCGGCGACCGCTTTACTCGCAGTATTTAATTGAGAAGCTAAACCTTGAATGTTTTTAACCGTGTTATGAATGAGTTTCTGAGTATGTTGGCTTTGTTTGTCTGCCTCGTCCGTATTGTTTGCGGTGTCGCTTGCTGAATTGGCAACATGGTTGGCTGAAGATGCCATTTCAGTCATCGCAGTGGCAATCATCGCCGTTGATTGCTGCTGAGATACGGTAAGATCGGCAATCGTATTTGATCGAGCTTCTACGGCAGACAACTCTGCGCGCAGTGCATGCATAGACTTCTCTAGGTTTGTCACCATAGTAGCTAGTGATTGACTCATATCTTGCACGGCACGATAGATACTTCCTCTCGGTGCCACAGTATCAAAACTGGTCTGAATGTCTCCTTGAGCGACAGCTTGAACTGCTTTGCGCACGTCGTTAGGCTCTCCACCAAGTAGATGAAGCATTTTGCGAATCGAAATGATCAGGCCACTTAGAATGCTTCCCGCGATAATCAGACATAGCACAAGCTGCCATTGTGCTGTCGACCAAAAACGTGCGTTAACTTCATTAAAGCCAATACCTGTACCGACAACCCAGCCCCAGTGTGGTGTTTTTTCTGCTATCGAGTGTTTTTCTTCAATGCTGCCATCTGCTTGTTTTTGGCTCCAGGTATATTCAACGATCTGACCTGTTTTGTGCCCCAATACATCTAGAATGAGTTGGCCTACGCTATTACCACTGCCATCTTTAAAGTCATGGAAGCTGGTTCCGTGCAGTTGAGGGTCTAGTGGTGCGGCGATGAACATCATATTTTCATCTGCGACATAAACGTATTCGTTGTCTTTGTAGATATTGTTACGAAGTAGGCGAGTGGCTAATGCTTTCGCTTCGTCTTCCGGCATTTTGCCTTCGATAGCCATCTTTTCTACTTCGGTAAGTATGCTGTACGCACTTTTAAATAGCTCAGTAACTCGAGCTTTGTTATCAAGGTTACTTGCGACGCGAAGTGTCCATAAGCCCGTTGCGGTCAAAGCTAAGAGAGCTAGCAATATGATCGCAGATAATAAATAGGCTTGAGTTTTTAGTTTCATATTTAGCTCACAAATAAAGTGTTATCACTATGCAAGGCATAGCTAAAAGAAGAAATGTAATAACTCGGGCATCTTAGTGAAGATGAATATGCTCGGATACTAATGCGTATTAAAATTACGATGAGGATTAAATTTTTAGCGTGAAATAAGTGTTTTTGAAGAAAGGATTTAATGTTCGCTGATGTTTAGAAATGAAGTGTAGATAAATGGGAAAGCGAGAAATGACGTATAAAGCAGATACAAAAAAGCCGCATCAAGTGATGCGGCTTTAAAAGTGGCTCCTCCTGCTGGGCTCGAACCAGCGACCTGCGGATTAACAGTCCGTCGCTCTACCAACTGAGCTAAGGAGGAA
>NZ_JAWOVO010000055.1:0-4894 GCF_033339955.1 Vibrio sp. 1731
GCAGAAGTAATGTTTGAATTGACTGTGCTGAATCTTTCGATTCAATGGTCACTTCGTATCATTGAAACCTAATTTGAAGCCTAAGCTTCTAATTGGATTATCATCAACGAGTGCCCACACAGATTGATAGGTCTATATTTTTAAAGAGCACACTTCGAAGTTCTCTTCAAAGTGGACGGCTATTTTAGCTAGATAACTTATCGTGTCAAACACTTTTTTAAGTTATTTATCTGCGAGTTAATTTTAACTCACTAACCGTAGTTGTTTAGGTTCCGCTTCACTTGCTTTCCCGTGACAACGGAGGCGCATTATAGGGAGTTCATTAAAGAACACAAGTGCATTTTTTAAAAAAACTCACCTTTTTAGTTTATTCGTATAGAAAACAGACAAAAGACTCTAAAAAACTATAGAAAAGGGGCCAAACGGCCCCTTTAGTGTGATTTTTATCTCAATTTTACTGTATCCATACAATTATTGATGAGCACAAATTTGGTCATTAGTAACAATTAGCTGCACTGTCTTGTCTGGAACGATTTCACCAGAAAGAATTGATTTGGCTAACGGGTTCTCGACATTCTGCTGAATTGCACGTTTTAAAGGACGCGCACCATACACAGGATCGAAACCAACTTGAGCGATCAAGTCGAGTGCTTTGTCGGAAACTTCTAGTTGATAGCCTTTCTCCTCTAGTCGTTTCGCCAAACGTTCCAATTGAATAGAAGCAATGGACTTAATGTGCTCTTGACCAAGTGGATGGAACACCACGATTTCGTCAACACGGTTCAAGAACTCTGGGCGGAAGTGTTTGCTAACCACATCCATCACTTCACTCTTGATACCTTGATAGTCTAATGTTGCGAAATTCTCTTGGATACGAGATGAACCCAAGTTAGATGTCATGATCACAACCGTATTACGGAAGTCAACAGTACGACCTTGACCATCCGTTAAACGCCCATCATCGAGAACTTGCAGCAGAATGTTAAATACATCCGGATGCGCTTTCTCTACTTCGTCTAACAAAATTACCGAATACGGCTTGCGACGAACCGCTTCAGTTAAGTAACCACCCTCTTCATATCCGACATAGCCTGGAGGAGCACCAACCAACCTTGCCACTGAGTGTTTCTCCATGAACTCAGACATATCGATACGGACCATCGCATCTTCACTGTCGAACATAAAGCTCGCAAGTGTCTTACAAAGCTCTGTTTTACCCACACCAGTTGGACCTAAGAATAAGAAGGAGCCAATTGGTCGGTTTGGATCAGAAAGCCCAGCTCGACTACGACGAATGGCATTCGATACAACAGAGACCGCTTCGCTTTGCCCTACCACACGATTATGCAGCACGTCTTCCATACGAAGTAGTTTCTCTTTTTCCGCTTCTAGCATCTTGGATACCGGAATGCCGGTTTGCTTAGAAAGTACTTCTGCAATCTCGTTGTCGGTTACTTTATTACGCAATAGCGTCATTTCCTGCATTTCAGCTTGGGTTGCAAGATCTAACTGCTTCTCAAGTTCAGGAATACGACCATATTGAAGCTCCGACATACGGTTTAGATCGCCAGCACGGCGAGCAAACTCCATGTCCATACGAGCTTGTTCAAGCTCAGACTTAATATGTTGAGTGCCAGAAAGAGCTGCTTTTTCTGTATTCCAAACCTCTTCTAGTTCAGCGTACTCACGTTCTTTTTCATTGAGTTCTTCATTAAGCGCTTTCAAACGCTTTTCACTCGCTTCATCGTGCTCGTTACTTAGTGCTTGTTGCTCAATTTTGAGTTGGATGATTTTACGCTCAAGCTTATCCAAGGACTCTGGCTTAGAGTCAATTTGTAAACGAATGCTTGAAGCCGCTTCGTCAATCAAGTCAATCGCTTTATCCGGCAACTGACGGTCGGAGACATAGCGATGTGACAAACTCGCCGCAGCAACAATCGCTGGGTCGGTAATTTCGACGTGATGATGAAGCTCATAACGCTCCTTCAAGCCACGTAAAATCGCCACGGTATCCTCAACGGTCGGCTCATCCACCAGCACTTTTTGGAAACGACGTTCTAATGCTGCATCTTTTTCGATGTACTGACGATATTCATCCAATGTTGTTGCGCCAACACAGTGCAGCTCACCACGAGCTAATGCCGGTTTTAGCATGTTGCCCGCATCCATTGAGCCTTCACCTTTACCAGCGCCGACCATAGTGTGTAGCTCATCAATGAAGAGGATGACGTTGCCTTCTTCTTTAGCAAGTTCATTCAATACTGATTTTAAACGCTCTTCAAATTCACCACGGTATTTAGCACCAGCAACCAGTGCGCCCATATCCAGTGATAGCACACGGCGACCACGCAGACCTTCAGGTACTTCATTGTTAACTATGCGCTGCGCTAAGCCTTCAACAATTGCTGTCTTACCTACGCCTGGTTCACCGATAATCACTGGGTTGTTTTTAGTACGACGCTGCAATACTTGGATAGTACGACGGATTTCATCATCACGACCGATAACAGGATCTAATTTACCTTGCTCTGCACGCTCGGTAAGGTCTATGGTGAACTTTTCCAATGCTTGGCGAAGCTCTTCTGCATTCGGGTCATTGACCTTTTGACCACCTCTGATCTTTTCGATTGCCTGGCTGACTTTTTGCTCTGTTAAACCGATCTCTTTGAGTAATTGCCCCAATGGTCCGCGGTCTTCTAAAGCGGCAAGCAGGAAGACTTCAGACGAGATATAGGAGTCTTGACGCTTTTGCGCCACTTTGTCACACAGGTTAAACAATGTGCCCATCGAGCTAGAGAGCTGAACATCCCCACCGATGCCACTGACTTTTGGTAATCGATCTAACATTTCACTCAATTTAGAGCGTAAATGCGTTACGTCCACATCCAGCATAGTAAGCAATGGACGAATTGGACTGCCATTTTGATCAAGCAAAGCCACCATGAGGTGAACTGGCTCGATATATTGATGATCGCGCCCTAACGCTAGTGATTGAGCATCAGAGATAGCGATTTGAAACTTACTTGTGAATCGATCAAGACGCATATCTACCTTCCTAACCTCAACTAAAGGAAATTCTTTTGACAGTTAGAAAGATGGATACTCGGGTGGGGAATTTCAAGGGAGTGAATGAATAAAGATAGCTTTGCAAAAATAGTAGTATGCATCTTAGCACTTTGGTGCTTATAGCTAGTCTTCGATCCAAATAAAGGTTGCTTGTCGACCAGTCTTACCATCACGGCGATAAGAGTAAAAAGAGGCTTTATCTTGGTAAGTACAAAGTCCAGAATCAAACACTTGTGTCACACCAGCCCGGTTTAGACGTTGCGTTGCCAGCACCGACATGTCAGCAAACCATTTACCGTCGATATCGCGTGGAGCAAATGCTTGATTCGCCTGTGAATCAAAATCAACAAAAGCTTGCAGAACATCTTCACCCACTTCGAAGGCTTGAGGGCCAATGGCGGGGCCAAGCCACGCTATCACTTCACCAGAAAACAACGCTAACGCATTTTCGACAATGCCATTTGCTAAGCCGCGCCAACCTGCGTGAACAGCGGCTACTTGCGTACCTTGTGTATTAGTCAATAATACAGGTAAACAATCGGCGGTCATCGCTGAACAAACAACATGGCTTGAAGAAGTAAATACACCATCCGCATCAAGCACCTGTGTTGTTGGTTCATTTGCTTGAGCCACAACGGTTGAATGCGTTTGGTTTAACCAGATTGGCGCATTTGGCATGCTTGCCTGTTGCGCCAACCAAGCTCGGTTCTTCTCTACTAAAGACAAATCATCCCCAACGTGAGTACCTAAATTTAGCCCTTGGTAAGGGCCTGTCGAAAATCCGCCTATGCGTGTTGAGGCGAAAGCTTTGACATTTTTAGGCGCTGGCCAGTTCGGAATGATCGTCTTCATATTAGAATTCTTCCGGTAAGCCGTGCTCTTCTGTATCTTGACGAAGCGCTTCAGTCATCACAACCATGTCATCAGGCACTGGAGCATGAAACTCAAGAACTTCGCCCGTAATTGGGTGCTCAAAGCGCAGCATTACTGCGTGCAATGCTTGGCGATCGAAGCCCCGGATCATTGCCGTTAGCTCTTCAGACGCACCTGTCGGGATGCGAGCACGTCCACCATATGCAATATCACCGAGCAGCGGATGCTGAAGATAAGACATGTGCACACGAATCTGGTGCGTACGACCCGTTTCTAGACGCAAACGAATACGCGTGTGTTCGCGGAAGCGTTCAGCAACACGGTAGTGCGTTACTGCTGGTTTGCCCATTGGTGCCACCGCCATAAGCGTGCGCTTAGTAGAGTGACGACCAATAGGTTGATCCACTTTACCGCCCGCAGTCATACGACCAATAGCGATCGCTTCGTACTCACGAGTAATATTACGTTTTTGCAGTGCGCGAACCAGACGAGTTTGTGCAGGAACGGTTTTCGCCACCACCATCAAACCCGTTGTGTCTTTATCCAAACGGTGCACGATACCTGCACGAGGTACTTCTGCAATATCAGGGTAATGATGCAACAACGCATTAAGCACAGTGCCATCAGGCGTACCAGCGCCCGGATGAACCACAAAGTCACGAGGTTTGTTGATAACGATAATATCTTCATCTTCATAGACGATATCTAGCGGGATATCTTGCGCTTCCCAGCGTTCTTCATCTTCTAACTCGGCTTGCAATGTAATTTCCTCGCCACCCATTACTTTGGTACGAGGTTTAGTGACAACTTCACCATCAACTTGAACTTTCCCATCAAGCAGCCACTCTTTTAGGCGCGAGCGAGAGAAGTCCGCGAATAATTCGGCGATAGCTTGGTCTAAACGTTGACCTAACTGGCTATCTTTTACGGTATTTGTTAATACAATCTGCTGAGC
>NZ_JAWOVO010000056.1:0-3571 GCF_033339955.1 Vibrio sp. 1731
AAAAGTGTAAATCTTTTCTTGATCGAAAGATACATTTGAGATACAACTTTAAACATGCATTATAAATACAACTTAAAGTAGGAAGCCCTTATGCTCAGCAATCAAACTATCGAGATCGTCAAAGCGACCGCACCACTCATCGCCGAAACAGGACCAAAACTGACCGCGCACTTTTACGAGCGTATGTTTACTCATAACCCTGAGTTGAAAGATATTTTTAACATGAGTAACCAGCGTAACGGCGATCAGCGTGAAGCATTATTCAACGCTATCTGTGCCTATGCTGCCAATATTGAAAATTTGCCAGCTCTGCTTGGCGCAGTAGAGAAAATTGCGCATAAGCACACGAGCTTTTTGATCACAGAAGATCAGTACCAAATCGTTGGTAAGCATTTACTTGCGACAATCGATGAGCTTTTTAATCCAGGTCAAGAAGTGTTGGATGCTTGGGCTGAGGCTTACGGCGTACTTGCGAATGTATTTATTCAGCGCGAAGAACAAATTTACCAACAAAATGAAGCTTTGGAAGGCGGCTGGCGCGGTCTACGCGAATTTGAATTAGTCGATAAAAAGATTGAGAGCGAACACATTTGCAGCTTTGTGTTCAAGCCAACCGATGGCCAAAAAGTGGCGCCGTATAAACCGGGACAATACCTTGGCATCTACATCAACAGTGAACAGTTAGAAAACCAAGAAATTCGCCAATATAGCCTGTCTTCTGCGGTCCAAGAGAACACCTACCGTATCTCAGTAAAACGTGAAGAAGGCGGAAAAGTGTCGAACTACCTGCACGATAGCCTGAACATTGGCGAAAAAGTGCAGCTTGCGGCCCCTGCCGGTGATTTCTTTATGGATGCCGAACCACAAACACCCGTTGTTCTAATTTCTGCTGGTGTGGGACTTACTCCAACGCTGTCAATGCTAGAAAGTCTCTCAGCACATCAAGCACCTGTAACTTGGGTTCATGCAACAGAAAATGGCCAACAGCATGCTTTCAAGCAACACGTAAACCAACTCGTTGCAGAAAAAGAAAATATGAACGCGCTCGTTTGGTATAACCAACCAACGGCAGAAGACAAGCTAGGTGAAGACTTCCACTTCACGGGCTTTGTCAATCTGTATGAAATTGAAGCTGCATTAAAGCAAGATAAAGTGCAGGTATACTTCTGTGGTCCTGTAGGATTTATGCAGCACGTAGCGAAACAGCTATTAGAACTTGGCGTACCAGAAGAGCAATTCCATTACGAATGCTTCGGTCCACACAAAGTGGTTTAAGCGCTACCAACTATCGGGAAAACAACAAAGCCCACGTGACGTGGGCTTTGTTGTATGAAGTTGTTTGCAATATTGAAGCGTTACCAAAAGGTGTCTCGCCGTTTAGCTCGAGCAATAACGTTTTGTGGCATACGCTGTTCAAGGCCGTTTCTCAATACAGTTATGCGCTTATGCTGCCGCTTATCTGCTGTGACAGAGTTATATAACCAACGATACGCATCTTCGTAATCGAGTGGACTGCCATAATCACGTAAAAGCAACTCGGCCAGATGAATACGCGCGTTTAGGTTTCCCATTGACGCTGCTTCTCGCAAATATGGAATTGCACGTTCTTTATCTTGCTGTACTAAAGTGCCACGCGAATAGTATCGGCCAATCTGCTCTAGTGCAGCAGGTAACCCCTGATGCGCTGCATTTTCGATATAGTAAAGACCCAGTTCGACATCTTGCTCGACACACACACCCCAAGCTAACATATCTCCGTATAGAAACTCATAAGCGGGTAAGTTAATTCGAGTCGCACGAGCTACGATATCCTCCACCAGCTGGCAGTTATCAGCGCGCACACGTTGTAAGTGCTTATTTTGCTCAATAAGCTTTATCAGCTCTGCTTCGGTATAGATCGGAACTGGTGCCCCCACATCAGCAACATTAGCTTTCACTGTGGTAGCAACCAAGGTCAACAACAGTGAAGCAGCCACTGTTCGTAACTTCATAAACGTACCCTTAAGGTATCTAAGAAACCAAAGATCGGTGAAGGATCTCCTCTGCTTGATAACCTTATCGGCAAAAAACAGCTAAGCTTTAGACAATTTTTGCCTCTGATTTAGGCTCAGCGGCAAAAGCTTGCCATATGAGAGTCACGCTGTTTTTGTTCAGATACAAAAAAGCCGACCATAAGGTCGGCTTTTGCAATCTTTAACGGCTATCAATTAAGCTTCGAATGGGTGAACTTTGATGATAGTTTCGTTACGGTCAGGACCTGTAGAGATGATGTCTACTGGAACGCCAGTTAGCTCTTCAATACGCTTGATGTAGTCAAGAGCGGCTTGTGGTAGAGCATCTAGTGACTTAGCACCAAATGTGTTCTCAGACCAACCAGGCATTGTTTCGTAGATTGGCGTTGCTTTTTCGAATGCTTCAGCAGCCATCGGAGAAACTTCTAGCACAGAGCCATCTTCCATCTTGTAACCAGTACAGATTTTTAACTCTTCTAGACCATCTAGTACGTCTAGTTTAGTTAGACAGAAACCAGATACAGAGTTGATTTGGATTGCACGACGCATAGCAACAGCATCGAACCAACCTGTACGACGTAGACGACCAGTTGTCGCACCGAACTCGTGGCCAACTTCACCTAAGTGCTTACCAATAGGATCTTGCTTATCTAAACCGTCGTATAGTTCAGTCGGGAATGGACCAGCACCAACGCGAGTACAGTACGCTTTTGCGATACCCAAGATGTAACCGATGTGACGAGGACCAAAACCAGAACCTGCAGCAACACCACCAGCAGTCGTGTTAGAAGACGTTACGTACGGGTAAGTACCGTGGTCGATATCAAGTAGTGTACCTTGTGCACCTTCGAACATGATCTTGTCGCCGCGCTTACGTGCTGCGTCTAGTTCGTCAGTTACGTCGATAACCATTGACGTTAGTAGTTCAGCGTAGCCTTTAGCTTGCTCAAGTACTTCTTCGTAGCTTACTGGCTCCGCTTTGTAGAAGTTAACTAGTTGGAAGTTATGGAACTCCATGACTTCTTTTAGCTTCTCTGCGAAAGTCGCCATATCGAATAGGTCGCCAACGCGTAGACCGCGACGAGCAACTTTATCTTCGTATGCTGGACCGATACCACGACCAGTAGTACCGATAGCTTTTTTACCGCGAGCGATTTCGCGAGCTTGGTCCATTGCAACGTGGTAAGGAAGAATTAGCGGACATGCTTCAGAAATGAAAAGACGCTCGCGTACTGGAATACCGCGCTCTTCAAGAGGCTTCATTTCTTTAAGTAGAGCTTCAGGTGATAGTACAACACCGTTACCGATAACACATTTTACGTTATCGCGAAGGATACCTGATGGAATTAAGTGAAGAACGGTTTTTTCACCGTCAATTACGAGAGTGTGACCTGCGTTGTGACCGCCTTGGTAGCGTACCACGTATTTTGCATCTTCAGTTAAAAGGTCTACGATTTTACCTTTACCTTCGTCACCCCATTGGGTGCCTAGAACGACTACGTTATTTCCCATCTTTCCAAGTCTGATTGCTAGTTAAAAATGGATTCTAGCACCGAATC
>NZ_JAWOVO010000057.1:0-3374 GCF_033339955.1 Vibrio sp. 1731
TAACCTTACCAACTAATTTATCTAACATTATTTTGTTAACTCTATGTTACTTTACTAGGAGTGCTCTAACGCCCTGTTAAGGGGTGAGCAACGCAATACCGAAGCTTCCGCATACCGCCTTAACCACTAAAACCAACGCATAGTAAAAATGCCACGCGTTGTGAATCCCTCTTAAACAGTTTGTTAGCCCTTTGCCCAAATTTGGTACGTGTAATCAATATTTGAACTGAAACTTTGCTCAAATGTTTGTTTGAAACTCTGTGGAACTGAAGGGAAAAACACGTCGCCAGAGATGTGCTTATGAATCACTGAAAGATGGATAACATCTGCTTGTTCGATTAATGCTTTGTAAATTTCACCACCACCAGAAACAAAGACATGTGTTGTCGTATTGTCTAAGTAAGATAATGCCGATTCAATGCTGGTGAAATAAATAACATCTGGATCATTCGAGACCATTTCTGAGCGAGTAACCACAGCATATTTCCTATTGGGAAGTTTACCCATTGAGTCGAAAGTTTTACGACCGACTAAAAGCCAATGATTGTAAGTCATAGCTTTGAACAGGAGCTGCTCACCTTGTACATGCCAAGGTATATCCAATCCAGAGCCAATTACTCCATTCTCAGAAACTGCTGCCATAATGGATATTTTCATTTTTCCTCCTGAGGGCTAACGCCCGCCTAAGGGGCTGGCAACGCATGCCACCAAACTCAATCACAACAACCATAACCACCGCGGCTCAATGGGACTGGAAACGCCACGCGTTGACAGTCCCTCTTGAGGCGTTTGTTATGTGTGTGTTCAAACCATCAAATTTAGTCAGGTACTACTATTAAACCTAATTGCTCTAAAAGTTGTTCTTGCTGCCACGAACAGATTTTTACACCTGTAAGGTCAACTTTCCGAGGGTCTAAACCATACAACTCCGAGTGGCTCAAATCACAACCTTGCAACCTACACTGGCTCCAACACCCTTCAGAAAATACTCCCCGACTTAAATCAGACTCTTTAAATGATGCACCACTCAGATTTGCGCCAATCCATCTATTCTCAAACAAATCACACTTTTCGATACACTGCCTTTCAAAGTTGGCGTATGAAAGATTACAACCTGTTATATAAGCTGAACAAAAATACATTCTGTTCGATACCTGATTCATGAAGCTAGCTTGAGAAAAATTGGCACCCTTTAAATCGCATTCTCTGAACTCGATACCAAAACAATTTGCACCTTTGAAATACGACATTGAAAGACTGCAGTTTTTAAAAGATGCATCTCTAAGATCCGAGTAAGAAAAATCACACCCCTCTAATTCACCTCGTTCAATGAAAGAACAATCTACAAATTGTGTATCGCGGAGGTTCGCTCGTTTAAAGGAACAGCAGAAAAATTTGCAATTTTTAAAATACTGACCACTCATGTCTTGATGTGAAAAGTCTGCTTGTACATATAACTGGTCTGTTTTATCCATTTTCTAGCCCTCTTTCTATTTGAGTCGAAGACTAACATTTACCAACCAGTTCTCAAGAAAAATAAACACCTTAAAAACAGCAACTTACAACCACTTAAAATCGCAAAAATAAGGCGCCAAATTGACGCTCTAAGGCACCGTTTTTTAATTCACCCATGCCGCATGGCTAGAAAAAAGTTTTGATTAATCATGGCGCTTGCAAGAAAAACACATAACGCTTTCTATACGGCGAAAAGCCGTATTTCTACTCAGATCTAAGCTCATTTAATCTTTCATGGTCAACATAAATTCAAAGACTTAAAGATAAATTCGGCATGTTAGGTGGTAACATGTCGCTTAATGTGAAGAGTGGGATTTAACGTAATGTCACTTTGTGCGAAGTGCAGTGTTTCGGTAGAACAATGATTCTCGAAAGGTCGCTATAGCGGCCTTTTTTGTGCCTGAAAGCAAGAAAAGCGAAGGGAAATTGCGAAGTAAGGTATTGAGGAGTAAGATTAACTCTAGATAAAACAAAGCCCCGAAACTCATTCAAACTTGGCGGAATGGAGAGTTATCAGGGCTAAAGCTTAAGGTAATTTTAACACATGGAAAGACAAAGACAATCCACACGTAACCGCCATAAGTGCAGTTATGTGTGAAAGCTAAACAATCAAACGCATTTCAACTCGATCTAATCGAGACGCTTCCTCATAAGCCGTATTGCACCGATGAACTCGGTGTCACTTACATACGCCCAAAAAGTACAGCGATTAAGAAAAAATATCTGCAAGTGAACCAACCGAAGTTGGTCACTTACCTTGTCTTTGATATTGATCGACAAGGCGGTGTGTTGGCTTGGTACGACAACGATCTTCCCACACCATATTGGACTTCAAAGAACCCAGAGAACGCACACGCACACATTGCGTATCGCTTGAAAGTTCCATTCTGTACGTCTGATATCGCGCATAGTGAACCTATTCGCTACGCAGCTGCGATTGAATCCGCGATGATTGAGCGTCTGAAAGCGGATCGTGGATTCGCAGGACTACTGACGAAAAATCCACTGCACCCACATTGGCAAAATGAGTTTTGGACAGAGTACGAGTACACACTCGATGAACTGGCGGAATACCTCGATCTGAAAGGCCACCCGTTACGTGGTAGCGAAACGTCTGGTCTTGGCCGTAACTGTGAGTTGTTCGATAACACTCGTCAGTGGGCATATAGAGCGATTCGGGAATACTGGGCGCCTAACTACAAAAGAAAGTGGAATGCAGCCGTCTACGACAAAGTAGAAAGTACGAATAGCCAGTTCAATGTTCCTTTGCCCGTGTCAGAAGTGAAAGCGATAGCGAAGTCGATCGCTAACTGGACGTATCGAGAATTCACGCCAGAAAAGAAAAGCCAATGGCACGCTAAGAAAGGTGCTAAGGGTGGAAAAGTTTCAAAAGGTGGAGGTAGACCTAGCCTTAACGAACCTTGGGTTGAGCTTGGTATCAGTCGAAGAACTTACTTCCGTTGGAAGTCGACTGGCAAATTGTAATGTGTGGCACTAAACAAGCTATATCAGATAACAGCCCTTTTTAGGGTTGTTATCTGATTAATGGCCTCTATGTTTCTTTGCTAATCTTGCTAGAGCGGTATACGTGATTTTTGTTCCATCCGTGAACTTCCAGTCTATTTCATCTAAGAACTCTGCCATTATTTTCTTCTCTGCGCTCAGTCGATCTCTTTGACCTAACTTACTCTGTGTCTGTTGGTTTTGTCGACGGTGTGCGTGATTGACTATTCTTATTTGCTTTTGTAACGCCACTTCCTTGTTCTCTGTTTGCTGCTTGATAGCGTAGATCTCGTTTTCTTTCTTGTTGAGTCGTTTCGCTTCTTTGGCGTGTTTGTTTACGATATCCTTCTCAACTT
>NZ_JAWOVO010000058.1:0-3087 GCF_033339955.1 Vibrio sp. 1731
TTTGAACATCAACTCGAAACTCCTTCGGGTTGTATGGTTAAGTGACTAAGCGTACACGGTGGATGCCTTGGCAGTCAGAGGCGATGAAGGACGTATTAACTTGCGATAAGCCCAGATTAGGTAGTAAAAACCATTTGAGTCTGGGATTTCCGAATGGGGAAACCCAATACCATAAGGTATTACTGTTGAGTGAATACATAGCTCAACAGGGCGAACCGGGGGAACTGAAACATCTAAGTACCCCGAGGAAAAGAAATCAACCGAGATTCCGAAAGTAGCGGCGAGCGAAATTGGACTAGCCCTTAAGCTTTACACGCGTTAGACGAACAGCCTGGAAAGGCCGACGATACAGGGTGATAGTCCCGTAGTTGACGACGTGTGTTCAGTGAAATCGAGTAGGGCGGGACACGTGATATCCTGTCTGAATATGGGGGGACCATCCTCCAAGGCTAAATACTACTGACTGACCGATAGTGAACCAGTACCGTGAGGGAAAGGCGAAAAGAACCCCTGTGAGGGGAGTGAAATAGAACCTGAAACCGTGTACGTACAAGCAGTAGGAGCAGGCTTGTCCTGTGACTGCGTACCTTTTGTATAATGGGTCAGCGACTTATATTCAGTGGCAAGGTTAACCATCTAGGGGAGCCGTAGGGAAACCGAGTCTTAACTGGGCGTTCAGTCTCTGGATATAGACCCGAAACCAGGTGATCTAGCCATGGGCAGGTTGAAGGTTGAGTAACATCAACTGGAGGACCGAACCGACTAATGTTGAAAAATTAGCGGATGACTTGTGGCTAGGGGTGAAAGGCCAATCAAACCTGGAGATAGCTGGTTCTCCCCGAAAGCTATTTAGGTAGCGCCTCGGACGAATACTACTGGGGGTAGAGCACTGTTAAGGCTAGGGGGTCATCCCGACTTACCAACCCTTTGCAAACTCCGAATACCAGTAAGTACTATCCGGGAGACACACGGCGGGTGCTAACGTCCGTCGTGGAGAGGGAAACAACCCAGACCGCCAGCTAAGGTCCCAAATTACTACTAAGTGGGAAACGATGTGGGAAGGCTCAGACAGCCAGGATGTTGGCTTAGAAGCAGCCATCATTTAAAGAAAGCGTAATAGCTCACTGGTCGAGTCGGCCTGCGCGGAAGATGTAACGGGGCTAAGTAGTAAACCGAAGCTGCGGCAATGCACTTTTAGTGCATTGGGTAGGGGAGCGTTCTGTAAGCGGTTGAAGGTGTGTGGTAACGCATGCTGGACGTATCAGAAGTGCGAATGCTGACATGAGTAACGATAAAGGGGGTGAAAAACCTCCTCGCCGGAAGACCAAGGGTTCCTGTCCAACGTTAATCGGGGCAGGGTAAGTCGACCCCTAAGGCGAGGCCGAAAGGCGTAGTCGATGGGAAACGGGTTAATATTCCCGTACTTCTTACAATTGCGATGGGGGGACGGAGAAGGCTAGGTGGGCCTGGCGACGGTTGTCCAGGTTCAAGTGCGTAGGCTTAAGAGTTAGGTAAATCCGGCTCTTTCTAAGGCTGAGACACGACGTCGAGCATCTACGGATGTGAAGTCATTGATGCCATGCTTCCAGGAAAAGCCTCTAAGCTTCAGATTGTAAGGAATCGTACCCCAAACCGACACAGGTGGTCGGGTAGAGAATACCAAGGCGCTTGAGAGAACTCGGGTGAAGGAACTAGGCAAAATGGTACCGTAACTTCGGGAGAAGGTACGCTCTCGACGGTGAAGTCCCTCGCGGATGGAGCTATTGAGAGTCGCAGATACCAGGTGGCTGCAACTGTTTATTAAAAACACAGCACTGTGCAAAATCGCAAGATGACGTATACGGTGTGACGCCTGCCCGGTGCCGGAAGGTTAATTGATGGGGTTAGACTTCGGTCGAAGCTCTTGATCGAAGCCCCGGTAAACGGCGGCCGTAACTATAACGGTCCTAAGGTAGCGAAATTCCTTGTCGGGTAAGTTCCGACCTGCACGAATGGCGTAATGATGGCCACGCTGTCTCCACCCGAGACTCAGTGAAATTGAAATCGCTGTGAAGATGCAGTGTACCCGCGGCTAGACGGAAAGACCCCGTGAACCTTTACTACAGCTTGGCACTGAACATTGACCCTACATGTGTAGGATAGGTGGGAGGCTTTGAAGCGCAGTCGCTAGATTGCGTGGAGCCGTCCTTGAAATACCACCCTTGTAGTGTTGATGTTCTAACGTCGACCCCTTATCGGGGTTGCGGACAGTGCCTGGTGGGTAGTTTGACTGGGGCGGTCTCCTCCCAAAGCGTAACGGAGGAGCACGAAGGTGGGCTAATCACGGTTGGACATCGTGAGGTTAGTGCAATGGCATAAGCCCGCTTGACTGCGAGAATGACAATTCGAGCAGGTGCGAAAGCAGGTCATAGTGATCCGGTGGTTCTGAATGGAAGGGCCATCGCTCAACGGATAAAAGGTACTCCGGGGATAACAGGCTGATACCGCCCAAGAGTTCATATCGACGGCGGTGTTTGGCACCTCGATGTCGGCTCATCACATCCTGGGGCTGAAGTCGGTCCCAAGGGTATGGCTGTTCGCCATTTAAAGTGGTACGCGAGCTGGGTTTAGAACGTCGTGAGACAGTTCGGTCCCTATCTGCCGTGGGCGTTGGAGAATTGAAAGGGGCTGCTCCTAGTACGAGAGGACCGGAGTGGACGAACCTCTGGTGTTCGGGTTGTGTCGCCAGACGCATTGCCCGGTAGCTAAGTTCGGGATCGATAACCGCTGAAAGCATCTAAGCGGGAAGCGAGCCTTGAGATGAGTTCTCCCTGATACTTTAAGTATCCTAAAGGGTTGTCGTAGACTACGACGTTGATAGGCAGGGTGTGTAAGCGTTGTGAGGCGTTGAGCTAACCTGTACTAATTGCCCGTGAGGCTTAACCATACAACACCCAAGGGGTTTTGATGGACTCAATGAAAGAACATTGAATGTGTAAGAACGAGAATTAACAAACAGCTTTCCGAATTAAAGAATTTGCTTGGCGACCATAGCGTTTTGGACCCACCTGATTTCCATGCCGAACTCAGAAGTGAAACGAAATAGCG
>NZ_JAWOVO010000059.1:0-3060 GCF_033339955.1 Vibrio sp. 1731
GATGGAAAAAATCAAATGACGAAAGTACTTCACACTGAGTCTGCACCAGCAGCAATCGGTCCTTACGTTCAAGGCGTAGATCTAGGTAACATGGTTCTTACTTCAGGCCAAATCCCAGTAAACCCAGCGACAGGTGAAGTGTCTGCTGATATCGCAGAACAAGCTCGTCAGTCTCTAGAAAACGTAAAGGCTGTAGTTGAATCTTCAGGTCTTAAAGTATCTGATATTGTAAAGCTAACGGTTTTTGTTAAAGACCTAAATGACTTTGGCACAGTGAACGAAGTTTACGGCAAGTTCTTTGATGAGCACGGCGTAGCAAACTACCCTGCACGCTCTTGTGTAGAAGTGGCTCGCCTACCAAAAGATGTTGGCATCGAGATTGAAGCAATCGCTGTTCGCAAATAATTGTACTTGCTGACAAACATAAAAAAACGGGTAGCTCAGGCTACCCGTTTTTTATTGTCTTTTCGTGATGATATCGCAGTAAAACTTAAGCAGCGTTGCGCTGTTTGACTTCTTCATCTAACGATTCAAGCTTCTCTTTCATCTGTTCACGACAGATATTCGCTAACTCGCGAATGCCCTCTTTACCATAGCCTTCAGTGCTGATTGGAGGTAGCATTTCAACAATCACATGACCATTGTTCCAACGGTTCAGCTTAATTTTATTCGTCGAGCTACATACGATAGGAATGATTGGCACACCTGCACCAATTGCCGCATGAAAAGCACCTGTTTTGAATGGCAGCAAACCACGCCCACGAGAACGCGTGCCTTCTGGGAACATCCACACCGAAACATCACTTTCTTTCATGCTGCTCACGACCTGATCGATAGTACCTTTTGCTTTAGAACGATTCGCTCGGTCAATCAGAATGTTACCCGTAAGCCAGTAAAGCTGGCCAAACAGTGGCATCCAAGCCAAGCTCTTTTTACCTACTGTCACAACTTTCGGAGTCACAGCCGCAGAAACAGTAAACATGTCCCAGTTGTTCTGGTGGTTAGCAATGTAAACATGTTGGCCGCGTGAATACGCATCTTCAGGGATACGCAACTCTAACTTAATCCCAAACACACGAGACATCTTGGCAAACAAACGGCCAAAAGTGAAAACGTGCTTAGGGTTTCTAGGGCTTAATAGGCAGTAACCACAACCACCAATAAACATAACAATCGCAAAGATAGCGACAGCAAATACACGTAACAGTGCAATCATTCTTGTTCTCCAGGAACCGGCTTTTGCCAGATACAGCTATTAATATCTCTCTTTCCATAAAGGGAAAATATGGTCATGAGAGTGATATAAAAAAGCCGAAACTCAGGTTTCGGCTCTCTTGATATCCAAGTTACCTGCGGTGCAGTTTAACTTGCCTAGCTCACTCGCTCAATATTTGCGCCAAGTGCAGCCAGTTTATTTTCGATTTTGTCGTAACCACGGTCGATATGGTAAATACGATCAACGACGGTTTCGCCTTTAGCAATGCAACCTGCAATAACCAAACTAGCCGAAGCTCGTAGATCGGTTGCCATCACTTGCGCACCGCTGAGTGACTCAACATCACCACAGATAACCGTATTGCCTTCGATCTCAGCTTTAGCGCCCATACGCATGAGTTCTGGTACGTGCATAAAGCGGTTTTCAAAGATAGTCTCTGTGATCACGCCGCCACCTTTCGCCATCATGTTCAGAAGCGTAAATTGAGCTTGCATATCCGTCGGGAAACCAGGATGTGGCGCAGTACGTACACTTACCGCTTTTAGCTCGCGGTCGGTCATATCAACGGAGATCCAATCTTCACCCGTTTCGACAAGCGCGCCAGCTTCTTCCAGCTTGGCGAGAACCGCTTCAAGCAAATGAGCATTAGTGTTGCGACATACCACTTTACCGCCAGATACTGCTGCTGCGACAAGGAATGTTCCCGTCTCAATACGGTCAGCAACCACGTTGTGTTTACAACCGCCTAGGCGCTCAACACCTTCAATCGTAATGGTATCTGTGCCAGCGCCAGAGATTTTTGCGCCAAGCTTATTTAGGAAATCAGCGGTATCGACGATTTCAGGCTCACGCGCAGCGTTATCTAGTGTTGTTGTGCCTTTCGCCAGCGCTGCGGCACACATGATGGTGATCGTCGCGCCTACGCTGACTTTATCCATCACGATGTGCGCGCCTTTTAGACGACCATCCACTTCTGCTTTCACATAACCATCTTCTAATGTAATGGTTGCGCCAAGCTGCTCTAAACCAGAAATATGCAGATCCACAGGACGGGCACCAATGGCACAACCGCCTGGTAAAGAAACCTGACCTTGACCAAAGCGCGCCACCAAAGGACCTAAAGCCCAAATAGAAGCACGCATGGTTTTCACTAAATCATAAGGCGCGCAGTATTCTGTAATACTGCTTGGATCAACATGAACAGAGCCATTGCGGCTTACTTTCGCGCCTAAACGCTTAAGCAATTCCATGGTTGTGTCGATATCACGAAGGTGTGGTACGTTTGCCACTTCTACTGGCTCTTCCGCCAAGATAGACGCAAATAAAATCGGCAGTGCTGCGTTTTTTGCACCTGAAATGGTCACTTCACCAACTAGTGGTTTATCTGACCCAATAACTCGAAACTTTTCCATCAATAAACCTTAAAGCGACATCAATTTCTTATCACGAGCCCACTCTTCTGGTGTGAACGCTTTGATTGATAATGCGTGAATGTCGTTACGCTGGATGTATTCCATCAGAGGAGCATAAATTAGCTGCTGCTTCTTAACGCGGCTCATTCCATCGAAACAAGCATCAACAGCAACCACTTCATAGTGGCTACCTTCACCTTTCACATGCACTTCTTGAAGGTTTAGTGCTTCTTCTAATAACTGTTGTACTTTTGCGCTATCCACAATTTACCCCTGATAATTCTGTATGTGTTTGGCCACTAAAGATTCAACATTGCTCAGTTGAAACAAAGTGCGCAGTTGCGCCGGCACGAAACTGAGCATTATATGACAGTTTTGCTTTTTTGCATGCTCTAATAAGTGGATTAACATCACCATTCCTGCAGAGTCGAC
>NZ_JAWOVO010000060.1:0-2953 GCF_033339955.1 Vibrio sp. 1731
ACGCCGTGGGTCGATGTTTGATGTTATGGAGCAGCAACGATGTTACGCAGCAGGGCAGTCGCCCTAAAACAAAGTTAGGCCGCATGGACACAACGCAGGTCACATTGATACACAAAATTCTAGCTGCGGCAGATGAGCGAAATCTGCCGCTCTGGATCGGTGGGGGCTGGGCGATCGATGCACGGCTAGGGCGTGTAACACGCAAGCACGATGATATTGATCTGACGTTTCCCGGCGAGAGGCGCGGCGAGCTCGAGGCAATAGTTGAAATGCTCGGCGGGCGCGTCATGGAGGAGTTGGACTATGGATTCTTAGCGGAGATCGGGGATGAGTTACTTGACTGCGAACCTGCTTGGTGGGCAGACGAAGCGTATGAAATCGCGGAGGCTCCGCAGGGCTCGTGCCCAGAGGCGGCTGAGGGCGTCATCGCCGGGCGGCCAGTCCGTTGTAACAGCTGGGAGGCGATCATCTGGGATTACTTTTACTATGCCGATGAAGTACCACCAGTGGACTGGCCTACAAAGCACATAGAGTCCTACAGGCTCGCATGCACCTCACTCGGGGCGGAAAAGGTTGAGGTCTTGCGTGCCGCTTTCAGGTCGCGATATGCGGCCTAACAATTCGTCCAAGCCGACGCCGCTTCGCGGCGCGGCTTAACTCAGGTGTTACCGCAGCGAAATGGCCGGGCTGGTCAAGCGGTACGGTGACGACCTCAGCAAGTGCGACTTTATCGCGGCCATGAAGCTGGCCAGCAAGGGCCGGGAGCCGGACGAGATCGGCAAGGCCATGGCCGAGGCCAGCCCCGCCATCATGGAGCGCAAGACGGGCCATGAGGCCGATTACATCAAGCGTACGGTGCAGAAGGTGATGGAGCTGCCGCAGGTGCAGGAGGCCCGCGCCGAGCTGGCGAAGCAGGCCGAGAAACAGCAGTACCGAGGGCCGACATTAGGATAAAACACTTGCATTAGAGCTAATGCCTGTTATGGTGTTAGCTCTAATGCGGAGGAAATATGAAAGACCAACACGACAAGCGTACCGGCAACCTGCTGGCCACCCCCAACGCTATACGACAGGCCCGCTTTGCCGAGCAGCAGCGAGCCATGGGCCGCAAGGCCCGGAAGATATGGGCCACAGACGCAGAGGCCGAGGCGCTGCGGCTGTATCTGGAAGAACTCAGGGCGGCGCAGGGCGGGGGTAGTGACCCCGCCAGCGCCTAACCACCAACCGCCTACACAGGAGGCAAATCAATGGCTACCCATAAGCCTATCGACATTCTGGCGAGCTTCACAGAGCTACCGCCACCGATTGACTACGTACTGCCCAACATGGTGGCCGGCACCGTGGGGGCGCTGGTGTCCCCCGGTGGGGCCGGCAAGTCCATGCTGGCCCTGCAACTGGCCGCACAGATCGCAGGCGGCCCCGACCTGCTGGACGTGGGCGAGTTGCGCACCGGCCCGGTGATCTACCTGCCCGCCGAAGACCCGCCCACCGCCATACATCACCGCCTGCACGCATTGGGGGAACGCCTGACCGACGAGCAACGGCAAGCCGTGGCTGACGGTCTGCTAATCCAGCCGCTGATCGGCAGCCTACCCAACATCATGGCCCCGGAGTGGTTCGACGGCCTCAAGCGAGCCGCTGAGGGACGCCGCTTGATGGTGCTGGATACCTTGCGCCGGTTCCACATCGAGGAAGAGAACGCCAGCGGCCCCATGGCGCAAGTGATTGGCCGCATGGAGGCCATCGCCGCCGATACCGGGTGCTCTATCGTGTTCCTGCACCATGCCAGCAAGGGCGCGGCCATGATGGGCGCAGGCGACCAGCAGCAGGCCAGCCGGGGATCGTCCGTGCTGGTGGATAACATCCGCTGGCAATCGTACCTGTCCGGCATGACCACCGGTGAGGCCGAGGAATGGGGCGTAGACGACACGCAGCGGCCCTATTTCGTCCGCTTTGGAGTCAGCAAGGCCAACTATGGGGCACCGTTCAAAGACCGCTGGTTCAGGCGGCATGACGGCGGGGTACTCAAGCCCGCCGTGCTGGAAAAGCAGCACAAGAGCAAGGGGGTGCCTCGTGGCAAAGCCTAAGAACAAACACAGCCTCAGCCACGTCCGGCACGACCCGGCGCACTGTCTGGCCCCCGGCCTGTTCCGTGCCCTCAAGCGGGGCGAGCGCAAGCGCGGCAAGCTGGACGTGACGTATGACTACGGCGACGGCAAGCGGATCGAGTTCAGCGGCCCGGAGCCGCTGGGCGCTGATGATTTGCGCATCCTGCAGGGGCTGGTGGCCATGGCCGGGCCTAGTGGTCTGGTGCTAGAGCCAGAACCGGAGACCCCCGGCGGGCAGCAGCTCCGGCTGTTCCTGGAACCCAAATGGGAAGCCGTTACCGCTGACGCCATGGTGGTCAAGGGTAGCTATCGGGCGCTGGCTCGTGAAATAGGCTATGCCAATATCGAGGACTCAAAGCCCATCAGGGACTGCATTGAACGGCTTTGGAAGGTGTCCATCATCGCCCAGAATGGCCGCAAGCGGCAGGGCTTCCGGCTGCTTGCCGAGTACGCCAGCGACGAGGCAGACGGGCGCCTGTATGTGGCCCTGAACCCCTTGATCGCGCAGGCCGTCATGGGTGGCGGCCAGCATGTGCGCATCAGCATGGACGAGGTGCGGGCGCTGGACAGCGAAACCGCCCGCCTGCTGCACCAGCGGCTGTGTGGCTGGATCGACCCCGGCAAAACCGGCAAGGCTTCCATAGATACCTTGTGCGGCTATGTCTGGCCGTCAGAGGCCAGTGGTTCGACCATGCGCAAGCGCCGCCAGCGGGTGCGCGAGGCGCTGCCGGAGCTGATCGCGCTGGGCTGGACGGTGAACGAGTATGCGGCGGGGAAGTACGACATCGCACGGCCCAAGGCGGCAGGCTGACCCCTGCAATAACTGGCACGCCCGCGCCGGCACT
>NZ_JAWOVO010000061.1:0-2140 GCF_033339955.1 Vibrio sp. 1731
AAGGGAGCGTAGCGTCCCTTACAAGGCACAATGACAACGTAACGAAGTGGAGGGGTCTTTGTGTAGCCTTGCTTATGCTCTAAATAAAAAAGATAAGAAGTAAGAAAAAGAAATGCAAATGAGACAAATAGACTAATCTCAAAGGATCGCCAAAGAAACGATAAGGATGCTAGACGAGCTAGCGCACACCGCCCTTTCGGCTGCGCCGACCCCTACCCATTTCGACTCAAATTTATGAGTGATTTGGGTATATTTTTGGTCGCTTTCAGATTGGGTAAGTCTCTTCCCTTTCGGGCTGCCCTGCGCTGTGAGTAAGGCTTTACGCCCCCATTCCAGTCTCACAACACTAATCAATTATTCCTTTTCCGCAGTTCTCTCTCTAGCAGCTACAAGAGAGCGGTTTTATCGTGCTTTCGCAAGTTTTGATTAGTGCCTTTACCTGTCACCTTTGGAACTTCCCTTGGTCGGTGACTGATACGCATCGCTCTGTCCAAAACATCTTGAGTCCAAACAGAGTGCAGGAATACTTGAAGTGCTTAGATGATATGGCTATCATGAAAGGACTTACCCAGTCGGCAAAACTAGTAAGTATTCCGAACAAAGCCAGCTCGCCAAAGCTGGTTTTGTCATATCTGGGGATTGAGATTACAACCAAAGAGCTGGGATCTCAACGATCCTTTTCTAAGGTAATGAACATCCTCAAGAAAAACGCCTCCCATTGGGAGGCGTTTTTCATATCTGCCAGTTGTAAAAAAGGTCGCCTGTTTTGGCGACCTTTTGGGTTCTATCGTTCAGTTCGTACAAAGTGCCGTTATGGTAAATGAGCACTTAACACAACGAGATTTATGCTCAATTCAGCACGGAATTCAACTTTATTTATATTCACAGTAAGAATAAAATCCCCAAAAAAATGAGATACTGCTTCTAAGTAAGGATACAAATGATATTTGCTTATACATGTCCTAAATGCAAAAAAGAGCGAGCTATTGCCCGAATAAAAAGAACATTTCCTGAAAGGGCTTTTTTCAAAAGAAAGCAAACAAAATGCCAGTGCCAACACTGTCAGCATGTTTTCTTCATCAATTGTTCGGCATGAATACCCCTTCCGAACAATTGATGAAATTAATGATGAAATTAAGCCAAACAATTTTGGTGCCGCTTATTCCTATTATGGTAAATCCGTAAGTTAGGCATCAGAAACCATGCTTCCGACACTCTAAAACGCTCTACACGCTGTTTTAGCAAGAAAACCTAGCGTAGACGCCCCTGAAACACTTTGAAAGTTTGTGACGGTTTCAGAACGATTTACAGGACAAAAAGATCGCTATTCAATTGAAACAAAAAACGCCCTCTAAGGGCGTTTTTCCTATGTATTCATCTTGTCGATGGCATCTTTGCTAAAATCCGACCTCTTTCTGGTGACGAACGGCAAGAACCACAATCTTATCTCCAGAAATACGATATCTAGCCACATAACCAGATTTCCCAAACTCAATAATCCAGTCTCGAAATTCTTGGGGCATATTTTCGATCGGTTTTCCAATTGAGGAAGCTTTAGCAACCTCTCTCATGCTACTGATAATTTTTAGACCTGCTCTGGCTGCTGCCCTCGGATCTTTAGCCTTTAAAAACTCTCTGATTCGGTCTAAATCTCGAATGGCTGACGGGGTATAAATCACTTGTGACATTTAGGCGTTTCTACCTCATCCTCACTCCCCCAAGAACCCAACCAATTTTCAACTTCGCTAGCCGTTAAGTGCGAACCTGTCATCTGATACTCATCCCAAGCGTTCAAGGCATCCTGTCTAAATGCCTCTTTCTTTTCTTCTCGTTCGACATACTGAGAGATCGCCTCTTTCATAATCCAATGAGCTGTGCGCTGTTGAGAGTTTGCTAAATTTTGCACTCGATTTTTCAAAGTCTCATCGAGTTTTATAGAAGTTGGAGTAGCCATAACAAGTCCTAAACTTAAAGGGTATTACTAGGTAATACCTTAGCAAAGTTCATCCGTTTAGCCAATGAACTAACGATTAAATCCGATATTCTGACTTCTGCGATTTTGGCGTGCTAACGACTGCTCTTGCTGTATTGCTTTTCCAACGACTGGAGCTGCTGCGTCAAGTTGTTTACTTGCATGGTC
>NZ_JAWOVO010000062.1:0-2093 GCF_033339955.1 Vibrio sp. 1731
CGCCAGAGAGGCCGAGCGCGGCCGTGAGGCTTGGACGCTAGGGCAGGGCATGAAAAAGCCCGTAGCGGGCTGCTACGGGCGTCTGACGCGGTGGAAAGGGGGAGGGGATGTTGTCTACATGGCTCTGCTGTAGTGAGTGGGTTGCGCTCCGGCAGCGGTCCTGATCAATCGTCACCCTTTCTCGGTCCTTCAACGTTCCTGACAACGAGCCTCCTTTTCGCCAATCCATCGACAATCACCGCGAGTCCCTGCTCGAACGCTGCGTCCGGACCGGCTTCGTCGAAGGCGTCTATCGCGGCCCGCAACAGCGGCGAGAGCGGAGCCTGTTCAACGGTGCCGCCGCGCTCGCCGGCATCGCTGTCGCCGGCCTGCTCCTCAAGCACGGCCCCAACAGTGAAGTAGCTGATTGTCATCAGCGCATTGACGGCGTCCCCGGCCGAAAAACCCGCCTCGCAGAGGAAGCGAAGCTGCGCGTCGGCCGTTTCCATCTGCGGTGCGCCCGGTCGCGTGCCGGCATGGATGCGCGCGCCATCGCGGTAGGCGAGCAGCGCCTGCCTGAAGCTGCGGGCATTCCCGATCAGAAATGAGCGCCAGTCGTCGTCGGCTCTCGGCACCGAATGCGTATGATTCTCCGCCAGCATGGCTTCGGCCAGTGCGTCGAGCAGCGCCCGCTTGTTCCTGAAGTGCCAGTAAAGCGCCGGCTGCTGAACCCCCAACCGTTCCGCCAGTTTGCGTGTCGTCAGACCGTCTACGCCGACCTCGTTCAACAGGTCCAGGGCGGCACGGATCACTGTATTCGGCTGCAACTTTGTCATGCTTGACACTTTATCACTGATAAACATAATATGTCCACCAACTTATCAGTGATAAAGAATCCGCGCGTTCAATCGGACCAGCGGAGGCTGGTCCGGAGGCCAGACGTGAAACCCAACAGACCCCTGATCGTAATTCTGAGCACTGTCGCGCTCGACGCTGTCGGCATCGGCCTGATTATGCCGGTGCTGCCGGGCCTCCTGCGCGATCTGGTTCACTCGAACGACGTCACCGCCCACTATGGCATTCTGCTGGCGCTGTATGCGTTGATGCAATTTGCCTGCGCACCTGTGCTGGGCGCGCTGTCGGATCGTTTCGGGCGGCGGCCGGTCTTGCTCGTCTCGCTGGCCGGCGCTGCTGTCGACTACGCCATCATGGCGACGGCGCCTTTCCTTTGGGTTCTCTATATCGGGCGGATCGTGGCCGGCATCACCGGGGCGACTGGGGCGGTAGCCGGCGCTTATATTGCCGATATCACTGATGGCGATGAGCGCGCGCGGCACTTCGGCTTCATGAGCGCCTGTTTCGGGTTCGGGATGGTCGCGGGACCTGTGCTCGGTGGGCTGATGGGCGGTTTCTCCCCCCCACGCTCCGTTCTTCGCCGCGGCAGCCTTGAACGGCCTCAATTTCCTGACGGGCTGTTTCCTTTTGCCGGAGTCGCACAAAGGCGAACGCCGGCCGTTACGCCGGGAGGCTCTCAACCCGCTCGCTTCGTTCCGGTGGGCCCGGGGCATGACCGTCGTCGCCGCCCTGATGGCGGTCTTCTTCATCATGCAACTTGTCGGACAGGTGCCGGCCGCGCTTTGGGTCATTTTCGGCGAGGATCGCTTTCACTGGGACGCGACCACGATCGGCATTTCGCTTGCCGCATTTGGCATTCTGCATTCACTCGCCCAGGCAATGATCACCGGCCCTGTAGCCGCCCGGCTCGGCGAAAGGCGGGCACTCATGCTCGGAATGATTGCCGACGGCACAGGCTACATCCTGCTTGCCTTCGCGACACGGGGATGGATGGCGTTCCCGATCATGGTCCTGCTTGCTTCGGGTGGCATCGGAATGCCGGCGCTGCAAGCAATGTTGTCCAGGCAGGTGGATGAGGAACGTCAGGGGCAGCTGCAAGGCTCACTGGCGGCGCTCACCAGCCTGACCTCGATCGTCGGACCCCTCCTCTTCACGGCGATCTATGCGGCTTCTATAACAACGTGGAACGGGTGGGCATGGATTGCAGGCGCTGCCCTCTACTTGCTCTGCCTGCCGGCGCTGCGTCGCGGGCTTTGGAG
>NZ_JAWOVO010000063.1:0-2078 GCF_033339955.1 Vibrio sp. 1731
GCATTACACAACACTTTGGTGTTACCGAACTCAACTAACACTGAACCTTCAGCGTAAGCCGTGTAGTTACGAGTAATTTTGATTGGGCGAACTTGGTCCGCCTTGCGATCGTTTGGACGCATGGGCATCTACCTTAAATAATGAGGAGAAGACGATTTGGTTGGGCGAAGATTATAGCGGAATCGATTTCGGATTCCTAGGTCACAGCTTCACTCCCTCTAAACATTTCCTGGGAGCATATTTGCGAGACACTGATGTAAGACAGCCCGCGCACCTCTTGCCGCTCCGTGATACACTCTCTAGGTAATTTTCAAAAAATGAAGACAGGAAAATTCGATGATTTACAGTATGACTGCGTATGCGCGCAAAGAAGTAAAAGGCGACTGGGGCTCAGCGGTATGGGAAATCCGCAGTGTAAACCAGCGTTACCTAGAAACCTATTTCCGCATGCCAGAACAATTCCGAGCTTTAGAACCAGTTCTACGCGAGCGTTTTCGTAAACGCCTAGCGCGAGGAAAAGTGGAATGTAGCCTTCGTTTCGAAGCGAACCCTGCAGCAAAAGCCGAACTTAGCATCAATGAAGCGTTGGCAACCCAAGTGATTAAAGCTGCTGAACAAGTTATGCACATGACTGGTGAGCTAAGCCGCATCAACCCATTCCAAGTCATGCAATGGCCTGGTGTGATGGAAACTCCTGAGCAAAACATGGATGAGGTCAACAAAGAGCTGCTTGCTGCATTTGATGAAGCAATTAGTGAATTTATTGAAGCGCGTGGCCGTGAAGGCGACAACATGAAAGCGCTGATCGAACAACGCCTAGACGCGATTACCGCAGAAGTGGTGAAAGTTCGTGCTCGCATGCCTGAAATCCTAGAATGGCAACGTGAGCGTCTATTCTCAAAATTTGAAGATGCGAAAATTGAACTGGATGCTTCTCGTGTAGAACAAGAGCTTATCTTGCTAGCGCAAAAGTCAGACGTTGCAGAAGAGCTAGATCGTTTGGATTCTCACGTGAAAGAAACGACCAACATCCTGAAAAAAGGTGGCGCAGTCGGTCGTCGTCTGGATTTCATGATGCAAGAATTCAACCGTGAGTCAAACACGCTCGCTTCTAAATCGATCAGCACCGACATCACTGCGTCGGGTGTTGAACTGAAAGTTCTGATCGAACAAATGCGCGAACAGATCCAAAACATCGAATAATCTAAAAACATTTAGATTACATATTGAAAGCCCCGCTTAATGCGGGGCTTTATTTTATTCGTCTTTTTCCAAGGTTCGGTTGTCAACATACGGCCAATAGTGGTGTCCAACGCGAATCACCAAGGTCGCTGCCGCCAAGATAAACGCCGCTATAGAAAGCCAAACCACCAAAGTGGCATCCAACTCTTTCATACCTAAGGTGATGTAGCGAGCAATGGCCATCATCGCGATATAGATAGGATAGCGAACGGGGATCTTACCGTTCATCACAAACTGCTGCACCATCGCTAAACCCTCAAGATAGATGAACATCAATAAGATGTCCGTCAACAGCACTCGCTTCTCAACAAAGACGTGAATGACCTCTTGAGCCATGGCATAAATAGTTGCCAAGGTAATAGCGACCAACAGAACCGCTTCTAAGATGTGGAACATCTTCAAAAATGGGCGACTGAACGATTTAGGTAAATTTGATGGCATAGCCAATTATCCAAGCAAAACCAAAGAGATAAGCTTTGAGTTTAGCATGCAAGATAAAAAAGGATACATAAGAAAAACGCCCCGTTTATTTAACGGAGCGTGTTTTCTTAAATGCGATGGTGGCACGGCTTACGCCACTTGCTGCTTTTTTTCTGCCACACGCTTTTTCTTGCGATATTTAGGGTGGGTAATCGGAATCGCGGAGAGCAGTTTCTTGGTGTAATCGTTTTGTGGGTTCGCGTAAATTTCTTTCGCATTCCCCGCTTCCACCACTTTACCAAAGTACATCACCGCAACTTTATCGGAGACATGCTTAACCACCGACAAATCGTGAGAGATGAAGATGATGGCAAGGTTCATTTCTTGTTGAAGTTGCAGCAACAAGTTGAGAATTT
>NZ_JAWOVO010000064.1:0-2028 GCF_033339955.1 Vibrio sp. 1731
GGTATTGTCAGCCTAAAGTAAATACGTTTCGCGATACTCTGTACTTTTATTGGTGCTGCAATTGGTGCCGAGGCTGTACAGTTTATTGATGCTAGCGTACTCACCAGTTTGATTCCTGTTCTTCTAATTGCGATTTCTCTTTATTTTTTACTCGCACCAAGCACTCGAAAAATCGATGGCGAACCAAAGCTTTCCGAAGCGATTTTTGCATTGTGTATCGGTGGTGGAGTTGGTTTCTACGATGGTTTCTTTGGCCCCGGTACGGGCTCGATTTTTACTGTGTGCTTTGTTGCTCTTGGCCACTTTTCCCTCGTGGATGCAACAGCACGAACTAAGATTTTGAATTTCACTTCAAACATCGCTGCATTGTTGTTTTTCGTTCTAGCAGGGTTACCTGTATGGGAAATTGGTTTGACGATGGCGATCGGTGGCTTTATTGGCGCTCAACTTGGCGCAAAAGTGGTGGTTACCAAAGGTCAAAAGTGGATTCGACCTCTAGTGATTACCATGTCTATGCTGATGGCAACAAAACTTCTTTGGCAACAACATCAGCAATGGCTTCTAACACTGTTTTAATTCGCTGATTGCGGTATGTGTTGTGGCGAAGACAGATGTGTATTGGGCGAATTAGAGGCTCTAGTTCTTCGAATTCAAAACAGAAATTTGATGCGATGTTGAGTGTTTTGATGATGGATTTAGGTATCAGTGCTGGTGCCATTCCTTTTAAAGCTAATTGTGCTGCCGCCGTGTAAGAGTCCATCTCCATCAAAGGTTGGATCTCGTACTTGGACAAAATGGCTTGCTGGTATGTATTGGCTGGGTTATTCAAATCGTTAGTTAAAATCGCTTTTGGTAATTGAGTTAGCGGGTGCTTACTTATTATAGAGAAAGGCTCATCGGCGAGATGAACGCTCATCAAACCGTGATGAGAAGGTAAGTAACCAGCGCAGAATCCTAGGGTCGCTCGCCCTGATTTTACGTTTTCAACGATTCTCGGAGTGTGATTGGTCGAGATTCTGAGATAAGGATCGCGTGCTAGTTGCTCTTCCATAATCATACTCAGATAACCTGCGACGAGAGTTTCTGAGCAATCCATTTTTATTAATGACGTATCTTCGAGCTCTTGCTGATCGTAAATCTGTCCTCGTAACTCATTGAATGTGGGCTCTATCATATTGATAAGGGCCAGAGCATCCGAGGTTAGTTTAATGTGTCTGCCGTTTGGCTCGATCAGTTTCTTTCCTAACTTTTTTTCTAAATTGGCGATACGTTTACTCACCGCAGATTGGCTGATGTACAGCTGACTACCAGTGCGGCTCATGGTTTTTTCTTTACTTAGTACAAGTAACGTTTCAATGCCTTCTAATAACATAGCAATTAATGAAAATTAGGAATGAGACGGATAATTTAACGAATTGCTGAGGGATAAGCGAATCGTGTTAATTAAAATGCGAAGAGCCGAGATAAAGTCGGCTCTTTAGATTGAAATCTGTACTTGAATTGCTTAGCGGTTGATGGCGAAAGTAGGTAAAGATAAGTGCCAACGAATCGCACCAAGGCGAATCACCAGTGTTGAGATAACACCTGCGAGCAGGGCCGTGGAATGATCGTAACCCATACTCACAGCCATCGTGTGGAAGATGCCACCAATGATACAGGCTGTGGCGTAGACTTCGCTTCTTAGCACCATTGGTACCTCTCGGGCTAAGACATCTCGGATTATGCCGCCACCGCAACCGGTGATTACACCCATGATCACGGCAACCATGCCGGAGGCGTTGTAGGCGAGCGCTTTTTCTACCCCAATTCCCACAAATACGGCCAGACCGATGGCGTCACACACGGGTAAAACCCACCAAGCTAACCGTTTTGGTCTGCGAACCAAGATCATAGTTAACAAACAGGTGATGAAGATAACCCAAAGATAAGTGGTATCGGTAATCCAGAAGACGGGGGTCGCACCAAGTGCCATATCACGAATAGTGCCACCGCCAATGGCAGTCACGCTGCCTAGGACGATAACACCGA
>NZ_JAWOVO010000065.1:0-1784 GCF_033339955.1 Vibrio sp. 1731
GCTTAGCGGAAAGTTCTTTTACCCTCAGCCGAAATGCCTGCCGTTGCTAGACATTGCCAGCCAGTGCCCGTCACTCCCACTCGATTGTAAACAAGCACACAAAACCCTTTAGTGACAACAATTTGCAAGAACTATCAGGCTCAGTGCCATGAAAAATACCATGACCAGATCATGAGGTTGAACACGGCTTGCGCCGGCAGCGTTCACGCTCCTGGTCGGCGATCTCGCCCGGCTGCAATGCTAGCTCAGCATCGGTCATGCGCTCCAGCACGTCGCGTAGGCGGATGGTGCAAGGAATGGGCGGCAGCTCGAACTCATAGCCGCCGGCGATCATTTCGGCCGCAATCTCCTCGGTGATGAAAAACGGCTCGTCGTCTTGGTTCGGCTTCTTCATGCCCTTTCCTCCTGGCGCTCATCCTGGCCGACAGCGGCCAGGGCATCGGCTTCCGTCAATGCGTCCTCCACGAACGCGCCGTGCTGCTTCGCTTCGGCCTGGCTGACCTCGGCCCATATCCGTTTCACCTGGGCCGCACTGTACCCGGCCAGCTCGGCGGTCTTGTTGATGCTGTAGCCGGACTTGCGCAGCGCGACAACTTGGGCGCGGCGCTTCGGATCAGCACGGCGGCCCTTGTACCGCCCGGCCTGGCGGGCCAACTCAATGCCTTGGCGCTGGCGTTCGCGCCTGTCCTCGTAGTCGTCGCGGGCCATCTGCAAGGCCAGGCGAAAAAGCATGATCTGCACGGCTTCCAGCACGATCTTGGCGACGCCCTGGGCCTCGGCCGCCAGGTCGGATAGATCGACCACGCCAGGGACGGCCAGGCGTGCGCCTTTGGCCTGTATCGAGGCCACCAGGCGCTCGGCCTCGGGCAAAGGTAGGCGGCTGATGCGGTCGATCTTCTCGGCAATGACCACCTCGCCGGGCTGTAGGTCGCCGATCATGCGCAGCAGCTCAGGCCGGTCGGCGCGTGCGCCGGATGCCTTCTCACGGTAGATGCCGGCGACGTAGTAGCCGGCGGCCTTCGCGGCCGTAGTGATCGCCTCTTGGCGTTCCAAGTCCTGCGCGTCGGTGCTGACGCGCAGATAGACCCGCGCCACCATCGGCGCGGCTACTGGCTTCGTCCTGCGCATACTTGCGGGCTCCTTTGGGCATACGCAAAGTGTCCGGTCATGCTACCCCCGGCCAAAAAGGCCGTCATGCGATTTATCTTGGCCGGGTCGTTATTGGCGGGTCTAAATGGCCGCTCCGTGGATCTCATCGCCAGAAATGGCGATGCGAGATCCAGGGCAGGGCGGCCGCCATCGTCAGACCTGGCGATGGTCGACGCCGGCGCGCATCGTCGGATGTGGCGATGCGAGCTCGAGGTCGGTGGCCACCGCCGGCGACCTGGTGCCATCGTCGGCAATGGCGATGCTGCAGCTCGACGTGCGCGGCCTGGTCGTCTCGGCATCGTCGGATGCGGCGATGCTCGAGCGAGGCGAAAAAAAACCGCCTCGGGGTGTCCGAGGCGGCAAGTCTGCATGCGGTTCAGGGAGGAAGAAACCGCGCCGGCGATCAGGGAGGAAAACCGCGCGGCCTGATGTGCAGCTCGGCCACTTTAGCCGGATTTTTCGACTTATCCGATGCGAGCGGCCCGCCGTGGGCGCTGCTCGATCTGCTGTTGCTTTTTCTCGACGTGCTTCTGCTCCTGGTGCTGCTGCTCGTCGCGCGGCACTGTTGCAAAGTTAGCGATGAGGCAGCCTTTTGTCTTATTCAAAGGCCTTACATTTCAAAAACTCTGCTTACC
>NZ_JAWOVO010000066.1:0-1752 GCF_033339955.1 Vibrio sp. 1731
ATTTCTTTGAGCATGTACCCCACCGCCCCTGCCTGCATCACTTTCATGATGTATTCGCGGTTATCATGCATCGTAAGCATGAGAATTTTACTCTCTGGTAATTCCTCTTTAATCACACCCGTTGCTTCGATGCCATTCATGATTGGCATGCTGATGTCCATAAGCACAACATCCGGTCGCAGATGCTTAACGACCTCAATCGCTTCCAAGCCGTTGCTTGCCGTGCCAATCACATCAATGTCCGGCTCCAGCTCTAAACGCGCGATAAATCCATCTAACACCACTTGGTGATCATCGACGATCACCACACTAATCGGTTTGTCCATAAACTAATTCATCCAAATTCAAAAGCACGGTAATTTCCGTGCCTAAACCAAGCTCACTCATGAGTTCGAACTCGCCACCAATAAACTCCACACGTTCTTGCATGTTGCGCAAACCAATCCCTTGGCGATGCACAGCTTGGTTGACGACAAACCCTACGCCATCGTCTCTAATGAGTAATTGCAGCATATTGCCCATTTTTTGCAAAATAACCGTCACTTTTTTCGCTTTTGCATGCTTTTCAATGTTATTTAGCGACTCTTGCGCAACTCGGTACAGTGTTGTTGCGACTTCGGAGGTCAGCTTGTGCTGTTGAGTGTCAAAATGGCTGTCGATATCAATTTCAGAGTGTGAATGAAAATCTTGCAACAATGTCGTCAACGCAGCTTCCAAACCGATATCATCCAATGCGCTTGGGCGAAGTTGATGGGAAATGTGCCGCACTTCATTAATTGCCGTCACCAAAGAACGTTGTGATTTGTCGAGATGTGATTTGAGCTTTTCATCTTGCAATCGATGGCTCATTAAATCCAAATGACATTTACTCGATACCAGAAGCTGATTGATCCCATCGTGCAACTCGCGCGCTAAATGTTTCTTCTCATCTTCTTGAAACATCACCGTTTTGTGAGCAAGTTCTTTGAGGTTTTTATCGGCAAGTCGATGCTCATGTAAATTGATGGCTAACGTCAGCACAATGATCACCGCCACGGTGACCACCAAAATCACCACCACGGAAAAAAACGTGGTCTCGATGTTTTTGTTCACCGCAGCACGCATGTTCGCGACTTCTTGGCTAACATCTTCAATGTAAAGACCAGTGCCAATCATCCACTCCCATTTATCCAACCATGCGGCGTAACTGAGCTTGGGTACAATGTCGCCAGTCGAGGGTTTCTGCCACAAGTATTGGTGAAAGCCGCCTCCGGATTGCGCTTGGTAAAGCAACGCTTCTATAAGCCTGTCGCCATTTTCGTCTTCTAGGTGAAGTAAGTTCTCCCCAACCAATTCAGGAAGAACGGGATGTACGAGGTTAGTGCCGTGTTTATCGTAAGCAAAGAAGTACCCATCAGAGCCGTAAGTTAGGCGATTTAGAATGGCCTTCACTCGAGCTTTAGCGACACGCTCTTCAATCGTCGAATCGTTGTAAATGTGGGAAATGGCATCAAATGCAACATCAACGGTATCTTTGAGCGCCGCTTCTTTGGATTGAATGAGGTTTTGATGGAAGGTCTCCACCTCTCGTTGCCCCAGTGTTTTGGCCTGATAAATGGAAATCCAACTGATGCTTGCCGACACTAAAACCACCGGAATCAGTGTCAGCAAAATTAACTTGGCTTTGAGAGGCATCCTTCCCTCCATGAAACGCTGCCCAAAGGGTCAATATGCCCCAAGAGCAGCTTAACAACTTGTCTCAAAAGGTGAAGA
>NZ_JAWOVO010000067.1:0-1716 GCF_033339955.1 Vibrio sp. 1731
AATGAATAAGTTTAGGTTGGTCAATTCATGCTTATTTATTGCGATGCTGGTGGCGTGCACCTTTGCCTACATGGCTCACATTAATTCCAAGAGTACGCAACAACTTCATAGCGCGCTTTCTGAGGTCGGCCATCAGCTGATTGAAGAACGCGATGTGATTGTGAATCAGTATGCCATCAAGGAGCGAAAGAACTTCGAGCTCACTAAATCGTTGGTTGATATTGAAGTGGAAGCGGAAAAATTGGCTGATACCTTCGATAACGCCGTTTGGTTTCCCATCTCACGCAACCGCCAGAAAATACAACAGACGTTAGCCAAGTTTGAGCAACGGGTTATTCAAACCACTTCGCAATTAGACATGTTGATTGGGGTACAAGTCGAAAATCAATATGCCTTGCTGATGCTGTTGGACATCTATGAAGAGGAGTTTTCGACGCACATTGGTGAAACGCAATTAGACAAGCATTACGTCGAGTTTTTTAGCCGCGACTTAGTGAATCAAAGTGGGGAGCAAAGCGAAAGTGGCGCGAACTTTTTGGGGCGCTTACATGAAAGCGATAAAAAAATCGAGCTGTTGACCAATGAGCTACTGGATCACAATTACTTTGTGTTTGTGGAAGAGGCCGAGCACTCACTTCTTGATCTCGCCCAAAATGAGGCGCGCTTCACTTGGCTGTTTGTGTTTGTCGCAGTGATGTTGTTAGTCGGGTCGTTCTTGTATCAACTGCAATACCGAATGCACAACTTGAAGCAGCTTAACTCGGAGTTGGAAGCCGAGACTGACAAAGCAGAGCGAGCGGCGAAAGCTAAATCCAGCTTTCTTGCTGCAATGAGTCACGAATTAAGAACGCCAATGAATGGGGTGCTCGGGATTTCTCAGTTGATTGCAGAGGAAACCAAAGAGCCCGTCACCAAAGAGCACATTAAGGTGATTCTGGATTCAGGGCAGCATTTAATGACTATCCTCAACGACATCTTGGACTTTTCTAAAGTTGAGGAAAATAAGCTAGAACTGGAAGAGGCCCCGTTTCATCTTGAGCAAGTCTTAACTCCGGTTTGCAGCGCCATACAACCGTTAATAGATGAAAAAAGCATTGAGCTGATTGTTGAGAACGACGTTCCGAACAACACCGAGTTCACAGGCGATTGTGCTCGACTTCGCCAAATTCTGTTTAATTTGGCGGGTAACGCCGTGAAGTTTACCAATGAAGGGTACGTACTGATTCGTACCGAGTTAAATAGTGAAGACAAACAGCTGTTGATCATCGTCAGTGATACGGGGATCGGTATCGCGCCCGATAAACAAGGGCGAGTATTTAACTCCTTTGAGCAAGCAGATTCTTCAACTACCAGAAGGTTTGGAGGAACGGGTTTAGGGTTGGCCATCGTTAAAAAGCTCACTGAACTTATGGGTGGTTCTATTACCTTAAAGAGCGTAGAAGGGGTCGGCACGCAGTTTATTGTCACTTTGCCGATACCATGGAATGAAAGCGAAAAACCGAGCCCGCAGCATACGCCAGTTCAAACCCGAAGCACTCAGAACTTGCGCATTTTGTTGGCAGAAGATAACCGCGTAAATGCTTTGGTAGCGAAAGGCTTTTGCGAAAAGTTAGGGCACACAGTAGATGTCGCAGAAAACGGGCTAGTTGCTGTAGAAAAGGCACGTGACAACGACTATGACCTTATCTTGATGGATAATCACATGCCAGAGATGAA
>NZ_JAWOVO010000068.1:0-1662 GCF_033339955.1 Vibrio sp. 1731
CAGTATGTTAACCATGGAGCTGTGTTTTTGTACAGGAAAAACTATAAGAAGTGGCGTAGAAAGCGAGGCCTTTCGATGTTATGTTTCAGCTTAAGCTTTTTGCATCTCTTGCCACCACGCCTCATCTGCGATGATTTGACCTTCATCGTCGAGTGGCGGGTATTCCAGTTTCTTGCGTTTCGCTACTTTGGCAAGCACTGGGTGACCACGTTCAAATAAGATGCGATGAATGGTTTCTTTTGGTAGTGCGCTTTCTTCTCGATCATACATGCCTGCCGCTTCACGTTGGCGTTGCGCTTCATACAGAATGACCGCGCTGGCGACCGAAACATTCAAAGACTGCACCATTCCAATCATCGGAATAATGATGTCTTGATCAGCGAGTTTTTTCGCTTGTTCAGACGCGCCAATTTTTTCACTACCCAGGATGATTGCAGTCGGTTTGGTGTAGTCGATTTCACGAAAATCGACCGCGGTGTCCGATAAGTTGGTCACCAATACTTGCATGCCTTGGGCTTTGAGCTCGGTAATGGCGGTTTCAATCGAGTTGTGAGTTTCTACTTCAACCCAGTTACGAGCACCTGCAGAAGTGTGGGTTAAAGTGCGCATTTTATCAGGCCAGATAGCATGAACTTTGTGTAAGCCCGTGGCGTCAGCCGTACGAATAACGGCAGAGACGTTGTTAGGTTTGTGAACCTCTTCTAGGCACAAAGTAAGGTCGGTTTGGCGTGCTTTCAGCACCTGATGGATACGGTGGTAACGTTCTAAATTCATAGTAAATAAATAGGGTATAAAAAAATCGCCACCCAGTGTGAGTGGGTGGCGATGAGTTTAGTTCTTTCTTCGTCTGACTCGGGTCGCCTGCGGCATCGCTTTGATTTTTCGCATGATACCTGCAAGGTGGACACGATCTTTAGTCGTCAGCAGAACGGTGACAGTATACAGTCGGCCATCACGTTCTTCGGTCGACAGGCCATGGATATTGGAGCCTGTTTTCGAAATCACGTTGGTCAATTCTGCCAGAGCACCTTGGTGGTTGAGCATGTCGACTTTCAGTTCTGCGATAAACTCTTTGTCGTAATCGTCAGACCATGCAACGGCCATGTACTTGTCCGGCTCTTTTTGGTAACCGCGCACATTTGGACACGTTTCACGGTGAACAACCAGGCCACGACCAGGAGACACATGCGCAATGATGTGGTCATCTGGAATTGGGTGACAGCAGTTAGCAAACGTCAGCAGCAAACCTTCCGCGCCACGAATTGGAAGTTTCTTCTTCGAGTCGGTTGGAATGGAACTGGTTGTCGTTAGTTCTTCAGTATCACCCAGCAAACGACGAGCAATCACAATGCTCATGAGTTCACCCAAGCCAATTGCTGCGAGTAAATCGTCTGTGCTTTCTAAGCGCAGATCGGTCAGTACTTCTTGAATGTTCTCTGGGTAGATGGAGTCAATCGAGTGACGACCCAAAGCGTGATTCAATAGGCGGCGGCCGAGCGTGATGGATTCTTCACGGCGCATGGTTTTCAGTACTTGACGAATCTTAGTGCGAGCGCGAGAAGTCACGACATAGTTCAACCAAGCGGCATTTGGACGCGCACCTGGCGCACTGATGATTTCTACTGTCTGGCCGTTCTTCAGCGCCTTACTTAGTGGGTAAGG
>NZ_JAWOVO010000069.1:0-1645 GCF_033339955.1 Vibrio sp. 1731
TGTTTGTTTTGCTTCCACTCGGCTATCGTTTCCTCATCAATCCAAAAGGTCAGAGAACCACGGTTTATTAAGGCTTTATTGTATTGCTTCCAGTTAGTTGTTTTGTAACGAGGTTTCGGCATGAGGCTACGACGATTGATGGGTATAGCACGATCAGATCGTAGATTTTTGATTTAGTTCCACCGATTTAAGCAAAAAAGCCTAGGATTGCGACAAAAACTCAACTATATTTACAAACTGTGTAAAAGTAGGAGTGCGTATGTTTACTGTTGAATATTCAACGTGTGGTGGTGTTACAATCAGCAACAAAAATAGCTATGTAACCCTAGAGTTTTTATTGCAGCCAATATACATCCCTAAATCTGGAGAAACGATCTATTGCGAATGCCTCTCAAGAGTAATTAAAGAATCAGGAGAGACATTAAATAGTGAATCCTTCTTCGATAATATTGACGATGAATTCATTAAGACTGTTTTTTTACTACAGATGGAATATTTTAGTAATATAAAAACGTCTAAAGGTATTTTTTTGAATTTAAATCTATCTGCATTAGAAGATGATGAATTTGTAGAGAAGGTTATAAATAAAAATGTCTATAATAAATTTCATATAGAAATAAATGAAATAAGCACTTCCATTAAATTTAGTAAAATACTAAAAAATATAAAACGACTTCAAAAGTTAGGTATGTTAATCGTTCTTGACGATTATTATGAAGAAAATATAGCGGCTCACTTATCTTTAGGGGTAATTGAATGGGACTATATTAAAATAGATAGGTCATTCTTATTATACAATTCTGGTGATGATGATTGCTTAAAGTCTCTTATTTTTGTTTTAAGGACTTATTGTAAACACGGCTTGATAATTGAAGGGGTTGACACTTACTTCCAGAATGAATATCTTAAAAAATATAATCTTTTGGCTCAAGGTTATTTTTACTCTAGACCAAGAAAGGTGACTAACGAACGAGATTATCATCAAGAATCAGAGTTAATGAAGAAAAAATCAAAAGCAAACACTTATCATTGACATTTTAGTCGGCTTGAACCACGATTTGCTCAAGTAAGTGCTTTTTCAGTGCTTGATACAGTGGTTTGAACTTCTCGCTCACCTGAATCACCCACCTTGCCATCGTGGTTCTCGATAACTCGATACCTGACTGTGTAAACAGGGTTTCCTGACTATACAGCGGCAGTATTCGTCATGATCTCAGTCGGGTTTAAACCGGTTTGCTGTTCCAGTAATCCTTCCAATACAAATATGGAGTCTCGTAGTGCTCCTGGTATAAGGGGTCACTCGACGATTCGGAAAATATTGTACGCTAAGAGCGTAACTAGTTATTACTAAAGAAAAAATTCACTTCGTTTTATTCTTTCTTACAAAATTAAGTCTTTGTCAGAGTTACCCTGCTTTTTGACCTTTGCAATAGTTGATCTGCTACAACCTAAAAGTTGTTGAATCTGAGACCAACTTTTACCCTCACTAAGCAAAAGTGCTACATTTTCTCTCAGCTTGAGATCAGGTTTTCTTCCTTGGTACTTACCCAAGGTTTTTGCTTTCTGTAGGCTTTGTTGCTTAAATCGATGGAACTAAATCAAGAAGCTACGATCTGATCGGCTACACCCATTAATCGTCGTAGCC
>NZ_JAWOVO010000070.1:0-1618 GCF_033339955.1 Vibrio sp. 1731
GGACATCAATCGTCACTGGCGTGTCTTCGTCAGTAACGGCATTGTCATTGGTCGCCACTGGCGCATCGTTCACTGGCATCACATCGACGTTCACCGTGGTGGACTCTGATACCCCACCTGACGTAACGATGTAGGTAAAGCTGTCTGCACCGTGGTAGTTGTCGTTTGGCGTGTAAGTCACGCTGCCATCCGGGTTGACCGAGACCGTACCGTTAGCTGGACCGTTGTTGGTATCGAGCGACACCACTTTATCGTCGCCTTCGAACGTGTCGTTACCTAGGACGTTAATTATGGTCGGCGTGTCTTCCACAACCGTCGCGTTGTCTGCCACGATGTCCGCCACAGGCGCTACCGTGAAGTTCACCGTTTGGCTAACGCTTTCACCGCTTGGATCGGTGGCCGTAAAGGTTAGGATTTCTGAGCCGTTCCAGTCTGCCGTTGGGCTAATGGTCGCGATGCCATTTTCAATCGACACCAACACGTTGCTGTTGCCAGAGACACTGAAGCTCAGCTCGCCATCTACGTTATCCACATCGCTGAAAGCGGTATTTAGATCGATGCTGTATGGCGTAAAATCTTCCGCCAAGGTTTGGTCTGCAATGTTGCTTTCAACCACAGGCGTGTCGTTCACCGCATTCACGGTGACGTTGACCGTCGCTTGGTCAGTCAGTGAACCATCGGTCACTGTGTAAGTGATTTCAGCATCACCATGGAAGTTCTCGGCCGGTGTGAACACCAGTTTGCCATCAACAATCTCGACTGTGCCTTGTGCTTCAGGTACGGAAGCTGATTGGATAGACAGCTTATCACCATCAATGTCGGTGTCGTTTGGCAGGACATCAATCGTCACTGGCGTGTCTTCGTCAGTAACAGCGGTATCATCTTTTGCCACTGGCGCGTCATTCACTGGCGTCACATCGACGTTCACCGTGGTGGACTCCGATACCCCACCGGAGGTAACGATGTAGGTAAAGCTGTCTGTTCCGTGATAGTTGTCGTTTGGCGTGTAAGTGACGCTGCCATCCGGGTTGACCGAGACCGTGCCGTTAGCTGGTCCGTTATTGGTATCCAGCGACACCACTTTGTCGTCGCCTTCGAACGTGTCGTTACCTAAGACCTTAATGATGGTCGGCGTGTCTTCCACAACCGTCGCTTTATCTGCCACGATGTCTGCCACAGGCGCAACTGTGAAGTTCACCGTTTGGCTTACGCTTTCGCCGCTTGGATCGGTAGCCGTAAACGTTAACGCTTCTGAGCCGTTCCAGTCTGCGGTTGGAGTGAACGTAGCAATACCGTTGACGATCGCCACTTGAATGTTGCTGTTGCCAGAGACACTGAAACTCAGCTCGCCATCCACATTATCCACATCACTGAAAGCGGTATTCAGATCGATGGTGTATGGCGTAAAGTCTTCTGCCAAGGTTTGGTCTGCAATGTTGCTCTCAACCACAGGCGTGTCGTTCACCGCATTCACGGTGACGTTGACCGTCGCTTGGTCAGTCAGTGCACCATCGGTGACGGTGTAAGTGATTTCAGCATCGCCATGGAAGTTCTCAGCCGGTGTGAAGACCAGTTTGCCATCAACGATCTCAACTGTGCCTTGTGTTTCAGGTACGGA
>NZ_JAWOVO010000071.1:0-927 GCF_033339955.1 Vibrio sp. 1731
CCGCATGAGCAGTTGTCTGGCGGTACACTGCAAATGTCACACATGGTATTTGACCCTCTAGTTCGTTTCACTCAAACAATGGACTTCGAACCTCGTCTAGCAGAAAGCTGGGAACGTGTTAACGACACAACGGTACGCTTCAAACTGCGTGAAGGCGTGAAGTTCCACTCTGGTAACTCGCTAACAGCGGATGATGTGGTGTGGACATTTGAGCGTCTACAAAGCTCTCCAGACTTTAAAGCGATCTTCGACCCGTACGAGAAAATCGTAAAAGTGGATGACTACACGTTCGATTTGGTTACTAAAGGTCCATACCCACTTGTTCTGCAAACGGCGACGTACATCTTCCCTATGGACAGTAAGTTCTACTCAGGTAAGACAGAAGACGGCAAAGACAAGTCTGAACTAGTGAAGCACGGTAACTCATTTGCATCGACTCACGTTTCCGGTACTGGCCCATTCATCGTGACATCACGTGAACAAGGCGTAAAAGTGGAATTTGAACGCTTCAAAGATTACTGGGATAAAGCGTCGAAAGGTAACGTTGATAAGCTAACGCTAGTACCAATCAAAGAAGACGCGACTCGTGTGGCTGCGCTTCTTTCTGGTGGCGTCGATATGATTCACCCAGTAGCGCCAAACGATCACCAACGTGTGAAAGACGCGAAAGGCATCGATCTCGTGACACTACCTGGTACGCGAATCATCACGTTCCAAATGAACCAAAACAGCAATGAAGCGTTGAAAGACGTGCGCGTTCGTCAAGCTATCGTGCATGCGATCAACAACGAAGGCATCGTGAAGAAAATCATGAAAGGCTTCGCGACAGCTGCTGGTCAGCAAAGCCCTGCGGGTTACGTTGGTCACAACGAAAAACTGGTTCCTCGCTACGATCTGAAGAAAGCTAAAGAGCTGATGAAAGAAGCG
>NZ_JAWOVO010000071.1:937-1577 GCF_033339955.1 Vibrio sp. 1731
CTTTGCCCTAACTATGATTGCGCCAAACAACCGTTACGTGAACGATGCAAAAGTTGCACAGGCTGCGGCGGCAATGTTGTCTAAGATTGGTATTAAGGTTGATCTGAAAACCATGCCAAAAGCGCAATACTGGCCAGAGTTTGATAAGTGTGCGGGTGACATGCTGATGATCGGTTGGCACTCAGACACTGAAGACTCTGCGAACTTCAACGAGTTCCTAACAATGACTCGTAACGAAGAGACAGGTCGTGGCCAGTACAACTGTGGTTACTACTCAAACCCAGAAATGGACAAAATTGTAGACGCAGCGAACGTGGAAACGGATCCAGCGAAACGTGCAGAAATGCTAAAAGGCGTTGAAGCGACGCTTTACAACGACGCAGCATTTGTACCGCTACACTGGCAAAGTGAAGCGTGGGGCGCGAAGTCTAACGTGAAAGCAGCAGACATTGTGAACCCAATGGTTATGCCTTACTTCGGTGACCTAGTGGTTGAATAATCACATGATGTAGTTAGAAGGAGGGGACGTATTCCCTCCTTCATGAGCTTCTCTCAAGGGATGCTTGATGAGGCTCATCACTCAGCTCAATTTTGTTTCAGTCGGATTGAGCGAGTTTTACAGACTGAATTTTCTCTCTAA
>NZ_JAWOVO010000072.1:0-1563 GCF_033339955.1 Vibrio sp. 1731
TAAGGAGGTGATCCAGCGCCAGGTTCCCCTAGCGCTACCTTGTTACGACTTCACCCCAGTCATGAACCACAAAGTGGTAAGCGTCCCCCCGAAGGTTAAACTACCTACTTCTTTTGCAGCCCACTCCCATGGTGTGACGGGCGGTGTGTACAAGGCCCGGGAACGTATTCACCGTGGCATTCTGATCCACGATTACTAGCGATTCCGACTTCATGGAGTCGAGTTGCAGACTCCAATCCGGACTACGACGCACTTTTTGGGATTCGCTCACTTTCGCAAGTTGGCCGCCCTCTGTATGCGCCATTGTAGCACGTGTGTAGCCCTACTCGTAAGGGCCATGATGACTTGACGTCGTCCCCACCTTCCTCCGGTTTATCACCGGCAGTCTCCCTGGAGTTCCCGACATTACTCGCTGGCAAACAAGGATAAGGGTTGCGCTCGTTGCGGGACTTAACCCAACATTTCACAACACGAGCTGACGACAGCCATGCAGCACCTGTCTCAGAGTTCCCGAAGGCACCAATCCATCTCTGGAAAGTTCTCTGGATGTCAAGAGTAGGTAAGGTTCTTCGCGTTGCATCGAATTAAACCACATGCTCCACCGCTTGTGCGGGCCCCCGTCAATTCATTTGAGTTTTAATCTTGCGACCGTACTCCCCAGGCGGTCTACTTAACGCGTTAGCTCCGAAAGCCACGGCTCAAGGCCACAACCTCCAAGTAGACATCGTTTACGGCGTGGACTACCAGGGTATCTAATCCTGTTTGCTCCCCACGCTTTCGCATCTGAGTGTCAGTATCTGTCCAGGGGGCCGCCTTCGCCACCGGTATTCCTTCAGATCTCTACGCATTTCACCGCTACACCTGAAATTCTACCCCCCTCTACAGTACTCTAGTCTGCCAGTTTCAAATGCTATTCCGAGGTTGAGCCCCGGGCTTTCACATCTGACTTAACAAACCACCTGCATGCGCTTTACGCCCAGTAATTCCGATTAACGCTCGCACCCTCCGTATTACCGCGGCTGCTGGCACGGAGTTAGCCGGTGCTTCTTCTGTCGCTAACGTCAAATGATAGTGCTATTAACACTACCACCTTCCTCACGACTGAAAGTGCTTTACAACCCGAAGGCCTTCTTCACACACGCGGCATGGCTGCATCAGGCTTGCGCCCATTGTGCAATATTCCCCACTGCTGCCTCCCGTAGGAGTCTGGACCGTGTCTCAGTTCCAGTGTGGCTGATCATCCTCTCAGACCAGCTAGGGATCGTCGCCTTGGTGAGCCCTTACCTCACCAACTAGCTAATCCCACCTAGGCATATCCTGACGCGAGAGGCCCGAAGGTCCCCCTCTTTGGCCCGTAGGCATTATGCGGTATTAGCCATCGTTTCCAATGGTTATCCCCCACATCAGGGCAATTTCCTAGGCATTACTCACCCGTCCGCCGCTCGACGCCGTTATCGTTCCCCGAAGGTTCAGATAACTCGTTTCCGCTCGACTTGCATGTGTTAGGCCTGCCGCCAGCGTTCAATCTGAGCCATGATCAAACTCTTCAATTTAAGATTTTGT
>NZ_JAWOVO010000073.1:0-1552 GCF_033339955.1 Vibrio sp. 1731
ATGGCGTTAACAATGGCGTTGCTGTCGTTGTCGTTAGGCACATCACTGACAAACGAGCGGTCGATTTTCAGTTTGTTGATTGGCAAACCTTTGAGGTACGACAGCGAAGAATAGCCTGTGCCGAAGTCATCCAACGAAATCTCGATTCCGAGTTCACACAGCTGATTTAGCGATGCGATGGACAGTTTTGGATCGATAAGCAAAAAGCTTTCGGTAATTTCCAGCTCCAAGCGATGCGCCGGGAATCCCGTTTCACGAAGGATGGTTTTGAGCTTGTTGATGAAGCGCGACTGTTGCAATTGAAGTGCTGATACATTGACTGCAATTTTGCCAAATTGAACGCCTCTCGCCAGCCAGTCTGTCCCTTGTAAACAGGCGTCTTTGAGGACCCATTCGCCGATGCTTTGAATCAAGCCCGTCTTCTCTGCGATAGGAATAAAATCCGCAGGTGGCACTAAGCCAAATTCAGGGTGTTCCCAACGCACCAAGGCTTCCACACCAATAATTGCGTTTTGCGCGAGGTTGTATTGTGGCTGATACACCAAATGCAGCTGTTCTTTTTCTATCGCTTCATGCAGCGCAGATTGAATACGGACGTGCGATACCGATTTGTCAGTTAAATCCGGAGAGTAGAACGCGTAGCCGTTACGGCCATTTTTCTTCGCCAGATACATTGCGGTGTCGGCGTTTTTTAGCAGCGTTTCACTGTCTTGACCGTCGTTCGGGTAGAGTGCGATACCGATGCTGGTGGAGATCCGCAGCGAATCGTGATTTGCCAGATCGAACGGGCGGCGGAACACGCCCAAAATCGAGCTTAACGTTTCGAGTAACGGAGAATCGCCGTCAATGTCCGGCAGTACGATGACAAATTCATCGCCACCGATGCGAGCCACATGCGCGTTCAGGTGCAAAATGTCTTGCAGGCGAACCGCCAGTTTCGACAACAGTTGATCACCACAGAAATGGCCCATGCTGTCGTTAATGTGCTTAAAGTGGTCGATATCAAGAAACAACGTAGCGAAAGGTTGTTCCATCTCGATGTGCTGTTCCAACAAGCTGATCAAATGGGTTCGGTTGGGTAAGTTGGTCAGCGGATCGTAAAACGCCATGCGTTGCAGTTTCTCTTCGTGCGCTTTGCGCACTGAGATGTCCTCAAACACACAGATGTAGTTAATTAGGTGGTTTTTGTCATCCATTACCGCGCTAATAGTGGCTAATTGCGGGTAAATGCTGCCATCACGTTTGCGGTTGATAAACTCGCCTTTCCATTGACCTTTGGTTTCAAGTTGCTGCCAAAGTTGTTGGTAAAAAGCATCATCATGGTGCCCAGAACGGAGAATGTTGGGGTTCTTCCCAATCACTTCTTCGGCGCTGAATCCGGTGATCTGCGAGAACGCGTTGTTGACATCAATGATATTGGCATTGCTGTCGGTAATGACCATACCTTCTTGCGAGTTGTTGAAGATTTTCGACGCCAACGACAATTGCGTTTCCACCATCTTGCGACGGGTGATGTTGCGCGTCATGCCCCAAATGCCGATCAGGTCACCGG
>NZ_JAWOVO010000074.1:0-1522 GCF_033339955.1 Vibrio sp. 1731
AAAACCTGGGTGCTTAACCTCAATGGTCGCAACGACAGGTTGGCCACTGTATTCTCCGTTTGGCGCAGTAAAACGTTCACTGCGCTCCTTTGTCTCAGTATGAAACGATTCAATAATGGTTAAGCAACCCATTTCCATCTTTTGCAGACATTGAAAAATAACTCCGCGAGCCGCTTTCTGAGTCGTCGTCAGTTTGCGCGGCAATGTTATAGAAGTCGTATTTAACATGCAGAATTCTCCTTGTGCTTATTATTTTTCTTATCTTATTTGTCGCTAGAGGCTTGACGTTCATTGGACGCCAAATATTTAGGGTGAGAATAAAACGGCGCACCTTTAATCCATAACCTCAACGCATGCCAGTAGATTCCAACCATCACTTTTACTGTTTGAATTGGTGTTCCGATCAAGCACTTCAATAAAGAACCGCTGGAAAATGGCTGTGCTTTCATAGCCATTGTGGCGTCGAAGTGTTTTTCACCTTTATGGCATTCAAGATGGATATTTAACTTGTCTGTAAGCGGTTTTATTTTCCAGCGGTACAATTGGTCTATCGGGTTGAACGGTGACACGTGGAATGCTTTGTCTTGCTCCCAACCAAAATCTTCATCCTTTGGGTCAGCCGCTATCGCGTAATAATGGCGCTCATTCCAAGGTGTATTGCTGACTTCAGCGAGAAGATATTGCCATTCACCTTTTTGGTCATACAGGTAGTAAAAATTCACTGGACTAAAATAGAGCCCGAGATAACGCAAGTGACAGACAGCCAGTACTTTGCCGCTGCAACGTACGCCCGTAAGTTCTGCGACTTTATCTTGCACCGCTTTTTTCAAACTCCCTTCACCGAGGTAATCATCACGTTTGAATCGAGCCCAATGCCACCAGCGAGTCCCAAAGCCCCAAACTTTTTTCTCAAGTAAGCCAATTTCATCCAAATCAATCGCTGGCATAAACATTGAATAATTCAGCTCGTGCTTAACGGGCGTAAAACGACGATGTCTTACATTGCCTATAAATAACTGACTGTGAGAAGGGATACTCATATTACGCAGCACCTTGTTCATAAAGTGTGTCACTTTTCTCGTTATGTTTAGCGGCAATTCCTTTCACAACATCCAAAGCACTGCGCACGCCATCTTCATGGAATCCGTTGTACCAATAAGCGCCACAAAACCACGTATGTTGAGTTCCTTGTATTTCTTCTTTGCGTTGCTGGGCAGCGATAGACTCTGTCGTAAAGACAGGGTGATGGTAGGTGAACTGACGCAGAATCTTGTTCTCGTCGATATCTTCAGTACGGGTTAAGGTGACGCAGAATGTGTGAGAAGAGTCGATATGCTGCAAAATGTTCATGTTGTACGTCAGGGACGGCAATCGTTGCAGCTCCTCTTCGCCTCCTTCCAGCAAATAGTTCCACGATGCCCATGCAGATTTTCGTTTCGGTAATACACTCGTGTCAGTGTGAAGAACCACATCATTTGCTTGGTAAGCCATATTAGACAAAATGTCGTTTTCACATGACGAG
>NZ_JAWOVO010000075.1:0-1482 GCF_033339955.1 Vibrio sp. 1731
AGCCACTGTCTTATTCAAACGCTTTGACTGCACTCTACGTCTTCTCATATCCGAACCTCCTGCAGACAAGACTACAAACACCCTCTCGCGATACAGCGCACGCCGCATCTACTTTGCATTGTGGATGACATTCTAGTGATGGAGTCACTTCAAATTAGGAGAGAGGGAAACCAACCGAACCGACTTATTCCGCAGGCATCAATTAATGGGTATGGACGCTGCGGCAAGGTGTTGACCAATCACGTTTGTATGCACTTACTATGATGACCAGTCTGGTTCGGAACATCGGATTTTAGATAAGTTCTACCTTGGACTCAACAAAAAAGACGAGCTTCACACTCGTCTTTTTTGCGTGTTTATTCTTCTTCTTGGTCTAAATCTTCATCGACTTCATTGGTGACATCAGAGGCACCAGACACTTCTTCTGCAGTGGTTTCCACCGCACCAGAAATAAGCAATTCTGGATTTAGTGGTGGGATAACCTGTAGATCATCCGTATCTTCATCAATGGAAGGCTTTTGACTGACATGCCCAATGATTGATTGGTAGTAGCGTCGAATATTTTCAACGTAATTTCGTGCCTCGTCTCCACGAGCGTAGCCATAACGAGTTTGGCTGTAGTAACGCTTTTGTCGTAACAGCGGTAGTCGGTCTTTTACATCTGCCCATGCGTTTGGATCGCCACCTTGTGTCTTGGTTAGTCGACGCGCGTCCATCATGTGGCCATAACCAATATTGTACGATGCCAATGCAAACCAAATTTTTTCATGTTCGTTAATCGTATCAGGTACGCGAGCGACGATGCGACGCAGGTATTCCACACCACCACGAACAGATTGCTCTGGGTTTAGACGATCGGTTACACCAACACTTTTCGCAGTTGGTAAAGTTAGCATCATCATGCCACGAACACCCGTAGGCGATTTTGCTTTTGGTTTCCAATGAGATTCTTGGTAGGCCAAAGCCGCGATTAAACGCCAATCAAACTCTTCGCTGTATTTTTGGAACAGCGGAGCCCATCTCGGCAACTTATCATCAAGAGCACGAATAAAGGCACGCGTGTCCACGTAGTCAAACGCTTCAATATGGCCAATGTACTTCTCTTCAAGAGAAGCTAGCTCGCCAGATTGTTTGATATTGCCGAAAAACTCAATCAGCATCGCATACAAGCTCTCATCCTCTGAGCGGCGAGTAAACCATGATACTGGTTGATCTTCGGTGAGCTCAAAAGCAAGTGCTAAATCTGGATACAGGCGTTGCGCGAGAGACAGCTCTACGGAATCAGTGACGGTGAAACGCAGTTCTCCGGTCGATACATGTTTCAGTAAATCGCGAGTGTCAGCATCGCCCACGATTTCAAACTGCAATTCAGGATACTGCTTTTTCAATGCCGTCAGTGTCGGAACATATTGTGACTGTTCGACAATTTTCAATGTTTGTGCGCCAGCATTCACGTCTTCTTCTGATTGACTGTCTTTGGAT
>NZ_JAWOVO010000076.1:0-1455 GCF_033339955.1 Vibrio sp. 1731
TAACTTGGATCGCGTTAATTCTGGTGACTTGCGGTAGCGTGGTCGCCAGCCAAATCTTTATGAAGCATGAACTTACTCAAACTTATCGCCCACCACTTCACAGATAGCGATTAATTGACAAAAACTTTTATAAACCACACTTGATGAGTAAAACGGCGTTTTGGTAGCCTCTTTTCAATCAGAAATTGGAACCTCAGATCTTATGCCAGCAACTCATACGAAAGATGTACTGCATAAATTCCTCAAACCAGGGATGAAACTCTCGATTAACTTCGAATTTGGGCCAAAAGATAAATTCAGCTACTCAACCGTTTATTTAGGAATAAAAGAAAATTCTTATTTGATCCTCGATATTCCGATGCGATTGCTCGAAGATCAAGTGATGAGAAAACTGCATAACGCCGATGTGATTGTGCGCGGCGTTTCCGACACAGAGCTTGGTCACGTGTTGGCTTTTAAATCCAGTGTACTAATGACAGCCGTTCGCCCTTCCCCTCTGCTCTTTATTCGCATACCCGGTACGTTTGCAACTAAGCCTGTTAGAGAGCACGAGCGTTACAAGCTACAAATGGACTGTACCATCGATCACAGCGGCAATATTTATGACGGCAGTTTGGTTGATTTTTCACTGGCAGGCGTCGGTGTTCAGACCTTTATTGAACCTGAGTTTAAGGTTGGAGACCGAGTTTCGGTGGTATCACCTCTTAGCATTCATATAGGAGAGGAAAATCCTTGCTTGATCGCCAATATAAAGAAGCAACCCAAAGGCTGGGTGATAGGCATTCGATTCGAGCAACCCATTACTATGACTGAAGATTTGAAAACCAAGTTGCTGGAACAGTCCTTTCTGACCAGCAACGTATGATTTAGTAAACTGAGGCGCATCAAGGCTATGATTGGCTAAAGCGCGTTGCAGCAAAGCTGTTGAGTAACCGATGCACGGCATAAGTAACAAGCAAAGTGACCACGATGGCAAACAGTATGCTGCTGACTCGATACAAAGCACTAAAAATCAGGTCACCATCGGGCGTGAGATACTGTCCGAATAAGATCCCTAAAGTAGTAAGGCCGCCAAAGCCTGCACCTGAACCACTGGATTCTTTCACATGCATGTAACTGAAGATCATCGCGCCAATCCAAAGTAACGGCACAATAAACAGCAAAGTATCTGACCAATCATACAAAATGAGCTGCCCGACGATACCAAAAGTCACGCCTAGCAATGTGCCCATCGCCCGTTTACGAGCGTAACCTAAGGCGCCATTCCAATGCATTGGAAACAGGAGCAACAAGGTTGTCGCCTGCGCTGACATGGAATCGTTCAAATCAAAGATCTGAAACACCAAAAAGGACATGGTTGCAATACTCGCCCCCATAAGAGCCTCATGTCGCATCCGATGGCTTTGTTTGGCTTGTGAAGGCTTTGGCAGCGGTTGACGAGGTTCCGCATCTGGA
>NZ_JAWOVO010000077.1:0-1448 GCF_033339955.1 Vibrio sp. 1731
AAAGTCGTCGCTATGAACCTCATATCCAGTCACGGAAGGATGAGTCAGAAGCCATTAAAAACACGGATTTTAAGGCTCACCGTTGGGTTGTAGAGAGAACACACAGTTGGATGAATCGCTACCGTCGTGTCCTGACTCGTTGGGAGAAGAAAGTCGAGAATTATGAGGCGATGCTGCATTTTGCCTGTGGTATCATTGTCTGGACTAAAAACCTATTGGGATAGGTTCTTAGTAAATAAAAATTCAGAAGGGATATGTTATGAACTATACAAAATTTGATGTAAAAAATTGGGTTCGCCGTGAGCATTTTGAGTTTTATCGGCATCGTTTACCATGTGGTTTTAGCTTAACAAGCAAAATTGATATCACGACGTTAAAAAAGTCATTGGATGATTCAGCGTATAAGTTTTATCCGGTAATGATCTATCTGATTGCTCAGGCCGTGAATCAATTTGATGAGTTGAGAATGGCGATAAAAGATGATGAATTGATCGTATGGGATTCAGTCGACCCACAATTCACCGTATTCCATCAAGAAACAGAGACATTTTCAGCACTGAGTTGCCCATACTCATCCGATATTGATCAATTTATGGTGAATTATTTATCGGTAATGGAACGTTATAAAAGTGATACCAAGTTATTTCCTCAAGGGGTAACACCAGAAAATCATTTAAATATTTCAGCATTACCTTGGGTTAATTTTGATAGCTTTAATTTAAATGTTGCTAATTTTACCGATTATTTTGCACCCATTATAACAATGGCAAAATATCAGCAAGAAGGGGATAGACTGTTATTGCCGCTCTCAGTACAGGTTCATCATGCAGTTTGTGATGGCTTCCATGTTGCACGCTTTATTAATCGGCTACAAGAGTTGTGTAACAGTAAATTAAAATAAGCTCAGGTTAAATTAAAGGGTTTCATATCTAGTGAAGCCCTGTTTTATTATGTTTTGAGTTAACTTATCTTCAATGGCGGTCATAGAACCGACTGTTTACCCTCAAATAAATGTGTGAGCCGAATTATTATATCATCCTTCCGCAAAAGGCTAAAAACCATAAACAATAAAATGTTTTTTGTCGGCTTTTGTTCGCACTTTTTATCTGTTTCTAGGCATTTTATGATAATTTTTTAAAGGTAAGCTTGAAATAACACGTCGATGCCAAGATATGTATCAAATCATGATATATAAACTAAATGGGATAAAGAATGAATAAGAACCTATCCCAAAAGGATTTTATTCCAGACAATGATGGCACAGGCAAGATGCAGCATTGCCTCGTAATTTTCGACCTTTTTCTCCCAACGAGTCAGGACACGACGGTAGCGATTCATCCAACTGTGTGTTCTCTCTACAACCCAGCGGTGGGCCTTAAAATCCGTGTTTTTGATGGCTTCTGATTCATCCTTCCGTGACTGGACATGAGGCTCATAGCGACGACTTC
>NZ_JAWOVO010000078.1:0-1445 GCF_033339955.1 Vibrio sp. 1731
CACGAGCCAATTTGGCTGCGTTTGGATTTTTCGCGTATTTGTTGATGATGGTTGTGTAACCAGAAATCACGGAACCATCTTGTGGAATCGTGACAGTAAAGCGCTCGCGGTCAATCTTGTCGCGGTAGTTCAGCGCGTTGAAGTCCCACATGATCGCCACTTCAACTTCGCCTTTTTCTAGGTTGGCGATGTTCGGATCGGTAAATGACAAGCGACCTTGTTTCGCCAGTTCAGCAAAGAACTTGATTGCTGGTTTAAGGTTCGATTCGTCACCACCGTTGGCAAAAGCGGCTGCCAAAACCGCGTTGTTCGCTTGCGCCGCAACGCCTACGTCTCCAACCGTCACTTTGTAGTCACCTTTGAGTAGGTCACCCCAAGTTTTTGGTGCGTCTTTGACTAGGTTGTTGTTTGAGATAAAAGAGATAGTGCCGGTGTATGCCAGCGCCCAGTGGCCATCTTTATCTTTCGCCCAATCGGGAATGTCATTCCAAGTGGTCGGTTTATACGGTTGAGTTACGCCTTTTTTCACGGCAACTCGCGCGAATGCAAAACCGACGTCACCGATATCTGCGGTTGCATTTTTCTTCTCTGCTTCGAATTTCGCGATTTCTTGTGCAGAGCTCATGTCAGTATCTTGATGTTTCAAACCGTAGTTTGATTGCAAATCAGCCCACGTGTCTTTCCAGTTTGCCCAACTGTCTGGCATGCCCACACTGTAAACCGAGCCTTCTTTTTGAGCGGCTTTTACTAGGGATTCTACATTGGCATCCGCTGAAAAAGCAGGCGCCGATAATGTTGCTGTACTTGCGGTGGCTGCAAGCAGTTTGGCAGGCACGGCAGTGGAACGGCTAAGCAAAGTTTTCATTGTCTCCATCCTTCTGGACTAGGTCAGTAAGTTCGCTTTTTATCCTATGGGTGGAATGTGACGGTTTGGTGCAGATAATTTGACAGTTATGATTCACTTCTGTGGCGTTTGTATTTCATTTGATGAAGAAGTGAGCAGTTTGACTTGTCATATTTCTGTTACTTAAGCCGCTTATGTTGCTGAGAAAATATCTATTGGACTAGGTCAGAATGAAAACAACAGGTGCGAGCCAGTTAGGGACGCAGTTAGGAAAAATTAAAGCCAGTTTGAGACAGCAAATTCACTCTGGCGTGGTTTCTCAAGGGCAAAAACTGCCTTCAGAAAGAGAGTTAAGTGAGCTGTTTTCTACCACCCGAATCACGATTAAAGATGCGTTAGTCTCGTTGGAAACTGAAGGGCTGATTTATCGAGAAGAGCGCCGTGGTTGGTACGTGTCTCCTGAGCGAATCTGCTACAACCCGTTGTCGCGTTCTCACTTTCATCAAATGATTCGTGAGCAGCATCGGATTGCAGCCACCCAACTGATCAGCGTGCGCAGTGAAATGACGGCAGGGGATTACGCAAAAGCGCTTGATATCGA
>NZ_JAWOVO010000079.1:0-1440 GCF_033339955.1 Vibrio sp. 1731
CTCGACCGCTGGCCGTTTTGATTTGCTGCAATTCTTCCTTGAACTGCAAATTTCCGCGGCCTTTGCTGATGGAGCTATCCATCCAAGCGAACGTAATGTGCTGCACAAAATTGCTCGTGGTTTAGGTTTCTCATCTGAGCAACTAGAGCGTCGCCTACAGATGCAAGAAGCGGCGTTCCGTTTCCAACATCAAGGTGGTTTCCATGGTCAGCAACAAGGTCAATACCAGTCGTCAGGTTGGCAGCAAGCCTCACAGGCGGATCAATTGGCCGATGCGTACAAAATTTTGGATGTGTCACCAGAGGCGGACGGTAAAACCGTTAAACGTGCTTACCGTAAGTTAATGAATGAGCACCACCCCGATAAGTTGATGGCCAAAGGTTTACCGCCAGAAATGATGAACGTCGCAAAAGAAAAATCGCAAGAAATTCAAAACGCTTACGATTTAATTAAAAAGGTAAAAGGCTTTAAGTAAGCCAAAATCTAGCAAGCAAACTAGAAAGTAAAAAGGGCACTTGGTGCCCTTTTTTAGCTTTTGGGTTATCGGTGGCTAAAAGCATCTCAAGCTGAACAAGGATGGATAAATCAGTCGGCTTGGTTCAAGCTCCAATCGTAGTCGTACTTCACCCGACCTGAAAAATGGTTGTATTGTGGCGCGTACTTTCTGATGTGGTTAAACACCTCTTTCTCACCACCAAAATCAACGGCAAACCACTCATAAATTGAAGATATTTTCGCCGTATCACCTTCAATAGAGACGCCTTTTTGGCTGTTGATAAAGGTCTTTGTGGCACTCTCTAGCAAGGTTTGAGTATTCTCATCGGTAAAAGCTTGAGTTTGAAGATTCGGGCAGCCTAGGCTTGCACAATTGACAGCGTAGTGCGTTCTTGGGTCTTGCCAGATTGGTCGTAAAATTCGGTGCTCAATATCATTCAAGGTCAGACTTTTTCCGTTAATGGTGATGACATCTTGATCCCATGGGCCAAAGCTAAACAGCCCGCCTAACTTGGTGATCGACGTTATCGGGTAGTTATCCAAAATTAGGTCAACCGTCAACGCGTTGTACAGGTTTACCCAATATGCGTATTGCTCGGCTTGGCGGTATTGCAATGGATTTAAACTAGCGAGACGTTGAATGTACTGCTTTAACTTTGTTTTATCGGCGAACGAGACTTGGTTGTAACGAAATAGAGTGTTGTCACCTCGGGTAACTAGATAGCTGTCGAGTAACTGTTGCCACTCCAGATGAGAGATTGAGGTTTGGTTGACCCCGTTGGACTGCTGCCAATAAGGCCATAAGTCGGCTTTTGGTGCGGCCAGAGCGGAAAAGGAGAGTAGGGCACACAGTAGCAATAAGAAACGCTTCATAGAGATACCTTTAGTGAGACTTGATTGTTAGTGTAGACCCGTCTAGTTGTTGTTTTCTTTCTTTAATCTACG
>NZ_JAWOVO010000080.1:0-1439 GCF_033339955.1 Vibrio sp. 1731
TACGGCAGTTGTTAGCGCAATAACGGGAATGAATAAGGATGTAAACAAGGCGCTCAATGAGATGACCATCGACATAAATCAGGCAAGTGCTGACGTGCAGAATCAAATCATTGCGCTTAATGCTTCAGTTGTTACCAATACGCAGGCCATTCAAAAACAGCAAGCTAACGACAATGAAATCTATCGTAAAACAAAGTCTCTAATTCAACAGGCCAATGCTGACATAACAACAGCGGTAAACAAAAATACCAATGCTATTAACGGCGTTGGTGATGATGTTGAACAAATTGCGGGTGCAATGGATGGTATTGCTGAGGATGTTGCTGGTATTTCTGAAACACTGGATGGTATTGCCAACACTGATACGTCCGGCGCTGGTACGGGAGGCACTTGTATCGAGGCTGGCAATTGTACTGGCTTTTATGAATCTGCTTATCCTGATGGGTTAGGCGGTTTGGTATCTGGTCAACTGAATGATCTAAAAACCAATGTGATTGACGACTTTGTTAATTCATTCGGCAACATAGATTTATCTAATGCTCAGCGTCCATCTTTCGTTCTTCCGGTTCCGTTCTTCGGTGACTTCAGTTTTGAAGAGCACATCAGTTTTGATTGGGTTTTCGGTTTTGTTCGTGCAGTTCTGATTATGTCGTCCATCTTTGCAGCACGTCGCATTATCTTCGGGGGTTAATATGGATTGGTTAGTCGATTTATTTAATAAGCTTTTGGTCTTCTTGTATCAGCTCTTAGTGTCGCTTTTTAACATGCTCAAGGACTTATTTTTCTGGGCGGTTGAGCAGGTCATGGAGATGGTTAACATGCTGCTTTCTGGCGTGTTTGCGCTCTTTGCGCCTGTCGATATGAGTCAGTATATGACTTCAATTCCTCCAACAGTGTCTTGGGTTATGGCTGCGGTTGGTTTGCCTCAGTGTCTTTCTATCATCCTTGCAGCAATCACGGTTCGCTTAATGCTTCAACTCATTCCGTTTACGAGGTTAGGTTCATGATTTATGCAATAGCAGGTAGACCAGGAGGCGGTAAGACTTACGAGGCTGTGGCTTATCACATCATCCCGGCTATCAAGGAAGGGCGTAAAGTTATTACCAACATTACGCTTAATGTTGATTGGTTCGTCAAGATATTCGGCGAGGATGCGCGCGCCCTAATAAAGATAGTTGATGGTCGATTGACGGATTTTGGCTCTACAAGTCGGCCTTTTAGTCAGATTGAAGATTACTCCGATGAGTGGCGAAATGAGAAAGGACAGGGGCCTTTGTACATTGTTGATGAGGCTCATATGAGCTTGCCATCTCGTGGGCTTCCGGCTGCGATTCTTGAGTGGTTTTCGATACACCGTCACTATGGTGTCGATATCATCTTGCTGACCCAGAACATACGCAAGGTGCATCGTGATATCAAAGATATGATTGAAGTCACTT
>NZ_JAWOVO010000081.1:0-1419 GCF_033339955.1 Vibrio sp. 1731
CCCATACCGTGAATGGATGGAAAACAACGTTCGCAAACTAACGCCATTCTCTCAGTTACCTGAAGATCAAGTGGGTGAGCGAAGCTTCGATGAAGATTTGCTTAAGACCTATCAAAAGCAGTTCGCCATGACCAATGAAGAAGTGGATCAGGTTCTGCGCGTACTTGGCGATATGGGTCAAGAAGCCGTAGGCTCTATGGGCGATGACACGCCAATGGCAGTACTGTCTTCGAAAGAGCGTTTGGTTACCCATTACTTCCGCCAGAAGTTTGCTCAGGTCACCAACCCGCCTATCGATCCACTACGTGAAAAGCATGTTATGTCGTTAGCCACCAGTATAGGTCAGGAGATGAACGTCTTCTGTGAAACCGACGGCCACGCGCATCGAGTGACATTTGATTCTCCAGTGCTACTTTACTCTGACATGCAGCAGTTGCTTGAGCTGGGTGACGATCACTACCGCAATACCATTCTCGACATAAACTACGATCCACAAGAGAAAGATCTCAAACAAGCGATTGATGACTTATGTGATCAAGCTGAACAAGTGGTGCGAGAAGGTACCGTCTTAGTGGTTCTTTCCGACCGCGCATTAGTTAAAGGCAAGTTGCCAATTCCAGCCGCCATGGCTGTCGGCGCCGTGCAAACTCGCTTAGTTACAGCCAACCTTCGTTGTGATGCCAACATCGTCGCGGAAACCGCAACCGCACGTGACCCTCATCAATTTGCCGTATTGCTAGGCTTTGGCGCTACGGCGGTTTATCCGTATCTAGCTTATGAAGCGTTAGGCAAGTTGATTGACGATGGTGCCCTAGATAAAGACTACCGTGATGTTATGCAGAACTATCAGTATGGCATCAACAAAGGCTTGTACAAAATCATGTCGAAGATGGGTATTTCAACCATCGCCTCTTACCGTTGCTCACAATTGTTCGAAGCCGTTGGATTGAGCCGGGAAGTGGTCGACTTGTGCTTTAAAGGCGTAACCACTCGCATCGAAGGCGCAAACTTTGATGATTTCCAACAAGATTTAACCAACTTGTCCCGCAAGGCGTGGGCAAAACGTAAATCGATTGAACATGGCGGATTACTCAAATACGTACATGGCGGTGAGTACCATGCCTACAACCCTGATGTGGTTGGTACACTGCAAAAAGCGGTGAAATCTGGTGAAAGTAACGATTATCAAAGTTTTGCCAAACAAGTAAACGAGCGCCCTGTCGCGATGTTGCGTGACCTAATGACACTGAAAAAAACTGACTCGCCATTGCCACTTGAACGAATCGAACCTAAAACAGAATTGTTCAAACGTTTTGATTCTGCCGCCATGTCTATCGGAGCGTTGAGCCCAGAAGCACACAAAGCACTTGCAACGGCGATGAACCGTCTTGGTGGTTACTCTAACTCTGGCGAAGGTGG
>NZ_JAWOVO010000082.1:0-1394 GCF_033339955.1 Vibrio sp. 1731
TCAAATACGACACCATGTTGGCGTCTTACGTTTACAACAGCGTAGGCGGCAAACACGACATGGACAGCTTGGCACTTCGTTTCCTACAACACAGCTGCATTTCATTCGAACAAATCGCGGGTAAAGGTAAAAACCAACTGACCTTCAACCAAATCGAGCTTGAGCAAGCATCGCCATACGCAGCTGAAGATGCAGACGTCACGCTTCGCTTGCACAATCGTCTGTTTGCTAACATCGAACAAGATGAAAAGCTAAAATCGGTTTACGAAGAAATCGAAATGCCGCTAGTCCCTGTTTTGTCTCGCATTGAGCGCACTGGTGTTCTGATTGATGACATGAAGCTGAGCGCTCAATCGGTAGAAATCGCGGCCCGTTTAGAAGAGCTTGAACAAAAAGCTTACGAAATCGCAGAACAAGAGTTCAACATGAACTCGCCGAAGCAGCTGCAAGCTATCCTATTTGAAAAAATGGGCCTACCTGTTGTGAAAAAAACGCCATCTGGCACACCTTCAACCAATGAAGAGGTGTTGCAAGAGCTTGCGTTGGATTACCCACTGCCAAAACTGATCCTAGAATACCGTGGCTTAGCGAAGCTGAAGTCGACATACACAGACAAGCTGCCGAAGATGATCAACCCTTCAACTGGTCGTGTACACACCTCTTACCATCAAGCGGTGACTGCGACAGGTCGTTTGTCATCTACCGATCCAACCTTGCAGAACATTCCAATCCGTAACGAAGAAGGTCGTCGTATTCGTCAGGCGTTTGTAGCTCCTGCTGGTTACAAGATTCTGGCTGTCGACTACTCGCAAATCGAGCTGCGTATTATGGCGCACCTTTCTGGCGACCAAGCGCTGCTTGATGCCTTCCGTGATGGTAAAGACATTCACGCCGCAACCGCAGCAGAAATCATGGGAGTGTCTATTGATCAGGTATCCAGTGAGCAGCGTCGCCGTGCAAAAGCGGTGAACTTTGGTCTGATTTACGGCATGAGCGCATTCGGCTTGGCAAAACAGCTGGGTATTCCTCGTGGTGAAGCGCAAGCTTATATGGACAAATACTTCGAGCGTTACCCAGGTGTAATGCAGTACATGGAAGACACGCGCAGCGCAGCAGCTGATAAAGGTTATGTAGAAACCATTTTTGGTCGACGTTTGCATTTGCCAGAAATCAAATCGCGTAATGGTATGCGTCGTAAAGCAGCAGAACGAGCGGCGATCAATGCGCCAATGCAAGGCACTGCAGCGGACATTATTAAGAAAGCGATGCTGCTAGTGGATCAATGGATTCAAGAAGAAGGCAATGGTCGCGTAAAACTTTTGATGCAAGTACACGATGAACTGGTATTTGAAGTCGAAGAGTCGTCTTTGTCCGAAATTGAAAGTAAAGTACAA
>NZ_JAWOVO010000083.1:0-1392 GCF_033339955.1 Vibrio sp. 1731
TGTGTCGATACTATATTTTTTAAATGCATTATCCATAAATACAAATTTAACGTAATTTGAAACGCTTCTCAGGGGAGAAGAACTCCAATACCGCCCTCCATTAATTTGAACTCTAAACTTTAAAAACGATGCAAAGTTTATCACCAATCACAAATTTATGCAAAAATGACACTTTTATTGCATATTTACAGCAAAAAAACGCCAAACAAGTGTCTTCAACTCACAGAAATAAGCTACGACATCTAACTATTTTTCGAAATTGGAATACACAGAGGAAAACAGTCAATCAACAAGGTCAAACGGTATTCAGAACAAAAGAGATGACCTCGCACATAAGTGCGAGACCATGTTGAGATAGGTGGAGTTTTTCAACCAACTGTGAAGGGTGAGTTGGATAAAGAAGATCGGGAAGTTTGCGGTTTACAAGAAATGGAAAGTCACGTTGCCCGTAAAGCTGCTTAGGTTATCGCTGTCCCCATTGATATCCACGCCAAATGATTGGTAACTTGCACCAACAGAGATATTGTCTAACAAGAAATATTCTGCGCCGACGCCATACATGTAAGACACGCCATCATCTTTGCTGACCGAGCTTAATCCGCCATTGTAATCGACATTGAATGCATTAATGCCGCCTTTGGCATACACATGTAGCGGACCAAAATCGATGCTTGGTTTCGCCGCTAAGTAGAACGAAGTGAAATCCGCATCCCCTTTGTTGCCACCGAAAGACAAGTCGACTTTACCGTGGTTGAAATAGCCGACTTCGATACCGATTAATGGCAGAATCCCCGTTCCGACATGCACGCCATACGTTGTGTCGTTTTCGCCATCAATATCTGATTGACCAATTTGGCCGCCTGCATAAATCCATGAGTCAGCGAGCACTGATGTTGAACACAACGCCAAAGCCAATAACGAGAGTTTTGTTTTCATAGTTATACCTTCCTGTTCGATTCCTGAACGGAACATTACGCATACATGCGCACCTACTCGTCACTATATATTGGAAGGCATGGCGAATTTAAGACCAAAAGGTGAATAATTTATGTTCAACTTTTGTTTGTGTGATATCAATTCAGGTGAATAGTAGAATTAAGAGCAGTTAGGATTATCAATAGACAAAAAAACACCGGCGCAATGCCGGTGTTCAGAATTTGCATCATCTTGAACGGATGATTATAGGAAGTGCAATGTCGCGTTAACAGAGAACGTACCGATGTCGTCTTTGCCCGCAGTGTAGTTCATGTAGCTAGCACCAACAGACATTGGACCAAAAATGAAGTACTCAGCGCCTACACCGTACATTAGATCGAAATCATCATCGTCTTTGCCGCCTTTTACTTTCTTATCCCACTGGTGGATACCACCTTTCGCGTAAACGTGCAGTGG
>NZ_JAWOVO010000084.1:0-1392 GCF_033339955.1 Vibrio sp. 1731
TGCATTTCGCACAATAAATTTCGACAGTTTTACTCGGTTGCTTTTTATTCGGCTTGGCCATTATCTTCTATCTCTGGCTTGACCCACACATTGCTGAAATCGAACCACCCCAGCGCATTACATTTTGCGTTTTGAAGCGCTCCGCTGTGGTCTTTGTTTACACCAAGCCAGCAATGGAACATTGGAATAACCTGACAGCTTTTCACTAACTGCCTTCCTAATTCGCGAGCAGGAAAGTCGGCGTGAATGCCTGCACGCCATTGATCGACTAATGTCGCCCATTCTGAAAAATCGTAACCCGCGCTGAATTTTTCGATGTCGCTATAATCAAGTAGCCAGCCCGCTAAGGCATCGTTGCGATTGGTCGCAATACCCATTGCTTTTACCCAAACGTCGACTTCTTCTGGATTTGGCGGCTGCGTATCGTAGCGAATAAACTCGACATCGACACTGTGCGGTTTGAGCAAATGTTTAATTGCTTTGGCAATGACAGGAAACATCGGATGTTTTTTCTGATAAGCGACGGTAATCGATTTACCTTGTTGCGGGACTTCACCCACTGATGTCGGCCTTAAGTCAATCCACCCCGGTTTTAAACCAAATGCTTGCAGTACACCCAGTTCAATCACTTTATCTTGGGGAACGTGCGCGTAGATTTGATGACTATTTAGTGTTTGGCTTAAAAATTCGGCCCAACGTGGGTCTTTTGCGATGCCAGTGTTTTTGTTAAGCAGCAAGAAGGTACAACCCGGATCGAGTTCCACTTCATCGGTCGACGCTTGTTTGTTCATTTGTGGCTTAGACAAGCTTGGATACACCATTGATGAGTAGGCTTCATCAATCACCCACACTTCAACTTGGTCCAGCAATGGACGAAACCCAAAGTAACCATCGAAAGCAGTAAGAATAAGGCGTTTGTCGTCGTTCACTTTCACTTGGAACGGACCTGTACCAATAGGCTTACGGTCAAAATCCTCAGAGCGAAGCGCTTGTGGCAATAAGACTTTGGCTTGAGACTCGCTCAATGCTAACGGTAAATAGCGATCTGGACGAACAAGCTTAATATCAACGGTCCAAGGCTGTGGGGACGAAACTTGCTGAATGTGAGAGAACAAATTCAATCCACTCAAGGCAAGAATGCTCTCTACAACACAATCTGTCGTGAGTGGTTCACCATTATGGAAGCGTACGCCACGACGCAAATAGAAACGCCAATGAGTGTCAGAAAGCGCCTCCCACGTATGTGCGAGATCCGGTTGAAGTTGTTCGTTTTCATCAAGACGCGTTAAACCGCTAAAAACTTGTCGCGCGATGTGTTGCTCTGAGCGACGCATCGGCTTTTGCGGATTCAGCATGGCTAACGGTCGGTAATAAGGCAATCTTACGACTTGC
>NZ_JAWOVO010000085.1:0-1376 GCF_033339955.1 Vibrio sp. 1731
AAAATGTTAGATAAAAAGTATTATCAATACGACATTTTTAGTGTGGGAATTATCATCACTGGCAGAAATTTGCGCGTCACCAGTCAAAATTTGAGCTAATAAACAAAAAACTCAGCGTTCAGATGCTGAGTTTTTCTGTGACAGGTTGAAAGTCAGGCTATTTGCGATTCTGTTTTGTTATCCGTTTTCATCGCAAAGATCACAATCACGAGCAATACGAACGGAAGAACGTACAAGTTCAGGTTTTGCCAACCGACTGTCGATTCAAGCCAGCCAGAAAGTAAGGCAGTAATGGTGACACAGCTGAACACGAAGAACTCATTAAACGCCTGCGCTTTGCTGCGGTTTTTCGCTTCGTAACTTTGGCTAAACAGCCCCGTTGCAGCGATAAACATGAAGTTCCAACCTACGCCCAACAAAACTAAGGCAAGGCTAAAGTGCCAAATGGACACACCATGAATGTTAATCCCTATACAAGCAATAAACAGCACACCTCCCGCTAGGATCATTTTCTTTGCGCCGAACTGCTCAATTAATCGACCAGTAATAAAGGCCGGAGCGAACATGCCGAGCACGTGCCACTCAATCACACCTGCGGCTTTGTCGAAATCGAAACCACAACCAATCATCGCCAAAGGCGTCGCTGTCATTAGAATATTCATCACCGCATAAGCCACCATTGCCGCTAACACCGCAATCATAAAGTTCGGGCGTCTTATGATGTCACTAATAGTATCGGCTTTAACATGCGATAGCTGAGTATGCGCTGGCGGGAACCGAATCGTTTGAAGCAATACAAGCGCTGTGATGTAGAGAACAATCAGGACAGAAAAAGCACTCGTATATAAACCATCGTCTGACCATTGTTGCGAATACACCGCTAAGTTCGGACCGAGAATAGCCGCTAATACCCCACCCGCCATAGATATTGAAATTGCTCTGTGTCTTGCCGATTCTTCACACACTTCTATTGCAGCAAAACGATAGAGCGTGCCAAAGCCGATTCCGACACCGAGCAAAAACGTAGAAAAACAGAATAGATAAAAGGTTTGTTGGCTTAACGCGTAGGTCGCCAAACTTGCGCCCACGATGCCGATGAGGTTACCTAGGCTAAAGCCCAAACGACGACCGAGTTTCCCCATAATCAATGATGCAGGTATCGTTGCCGCCATTAAACCGAGAAACTGCAGTGCGACAGGCAAAGTAATAAAGCTCGGTGACGGGGCAAGTGTTTTGCCAATGAGCGCGATCACCGAGATCAAGAGAATGTTTCCTGTCATCAAGAGTGCTTGGCACAACGATAACAACCATACGTTACGATTCAAATCCATTTCCTTTGGTTAAAATTCCTTCAAACAACATATAGGAAAGACCGC
>NZ_JAWOVO010000086.1:0-1371 GCF_033339955.1 Vibrio sp. 1731
GATTGGAGTTGCTTTTGATAGCTACCATCCAGACGACCCGCGGTCAGGTCATCAAGCAGGCGAGTTAATCGGTAGTATCTGACCGTGTGTTGTTGGTCGCAGGCACTGGTTGCCAGTGCGCAGCCAAGATAGGTCTTGCCTGCACCTGTTGGGCCTGTGATCAAGATATTCTGGTGCTTATGTAGATAACTGCCCGTTAGAAGTTCGCTCATCTGTTTGCGATTGAGATTTCGTCCCTCCTTGTAGATGAGTTGGCTCGGCTGAGCATCTACTCTCAGTTTGGCTTGTCGTTTTAAGCGTTGGATTTTTGTCTGATTGCGATTCAAGATTTCACTTTCCAGAAGTAGGCTTAACCTTTCCTCGAAGTCCAGCTCTGCGTAGGTCGTCAGTTGCTCTTGTTGCTGCTCTAACGCTTTCGCCGCATGACTCAAGCGGAGGGTTTTGAGTTGGTCGTTCAGTGCGTTCATATCCTTTCTCCTAGTGATAACAGTTCGGGCCACGAACATTGCTGTGAACAAGGTTCGGTGTATTCGCTTTATCTTTACTCAGTTGCCCTTCACGATTGTTCTTGAGTAGATTGTTGACGAAGGTGTAGTTGGGTTTTGTCAGCATCAGTGCATCTTTACAGGCTTGCTCTAGGCGCGATTCGCCATGGGCTTTGCTTAGGTTGAGTAACCCAAGGCAGGAACGATACGACTGCTCTGGATGAGGCTTCGAGTTAAGCATCTTATTGACGACCTCTCGTGTGGCTGGGCCGATATTGGCTCCCCAGTTGAGCAAGCGGCCAGGCGACCACTTCTGATGTTGATGATTACTCGGCATGTGCTCTGGTTGGGTGCTGTTTCCGCGCTCTCTTTGGCTGCGTGGATGCTGGGCGATCAAGTTACCTTGATGGTAAATCTGCACCAGACGGTTGGAGGCTTCCAGTTCAACATGGTGGCCAACAAGCTGATGGGGAACCGAGTAGTAGTGACGGCGATATTCAATGTGATAGTCAGGCCCAACCTTGGCTCGCTTGGTTTCGGTATATTGGTATCGTTGCTTAGGAAGGGGCTTTAACGCGGGTTTATCGAGTTTGTCGAACAGTGATTGACGACTCGCGCCATACTGTTTCATCTCACGTTGGTTTAACTCATTCATGAGTTCTCGGATAGCGAGATTCAGCGCCTTGAAGGTATGGAAGGTTTGGTGTCGCAGCCGCATCATGATCCAGCGTTCCACTAGGAGAACGGCATTCTCTGCTTTGGCTTTGTCTTTCGGTTTGTGGGGGCGAGCGGGCATCACAGCCGTTTGATAATGATTCGCCAGTTTTTGATAGCTCTCATTCAGTATCGGCTCATAACGATTGGCTTTGGTGACCGCACTGCGCAG
>NZ_JAWOVO010000087.1:0-1362 GCF_033339955.1 Vibrio sp. 1731
TTCCAAAAGCTCTGAAGGCAAATCGTTCGGTAATACTTCACTGCCACTCGCCATCACGGTTAACCAGCGACAAATGTTTTCTAGCTGACGTACGTTGCCCGGCCAATTGAGTCGATTGAGAATTTCGACCGTCGACGGGTGCAAGGTTTTGGTTTCCACTCCAAGCTCATCTGCGGCGCGTACCAGAAAGTGTTGTGTGAGTTTTTCAATGTCTTGTTTGCGTTCACGAAGCGCAGGAATTTGTACGCGAATGACGTTCAAGCGGTGGAACAAGTCTTCACGAAAATCGCCTTGGTGTACCAGCTTTTCGAGGTTTTGGTGCGTGGCGGCGACAATACGTACATCGACACGAATCGGAGAGTGACCACCAACACGGTAGAACTGGCCATCCGCCAACACGCGCAGCAAACGAGTTTGGATATCCAGCGGCATGTCCCCGATTTCGTCCAAAAAGAGCGTGCCTCCGTTGGCTTGCTCGAAGCGGCCTTGACGAACACTGTTCGCGCCCGTAAATGCGCCTTTTTCGTGACCGAACAACTCAGACTCAATCAAGTCTTTTGGAATCGCGGCCATATTGAGAGCGATAAAAGGTTTGTTGGCGCGAGGGCTATGGCGGTGAAGGGCATGAGCAACCAGCTCTTTACCCGTACCGGACTCCCCGTTGATCAAAACGGAAATCGACGAGCGAGAAAGGCGGCCAATAGCGCGGAACACTTCCTGCATTGCTGGCGCTTCACCGATGATCTCTGGCGTGTCGGCCGGGGCATCTTCTGAAGACAATTGCTCGCGTTTGTTTTCATGGCTGTGGGCAATCGCACGTTCGACCAGCGTTAAGGTTTCATCGATATCAAACGGTTTTGGCAGGTACTCGAACGCGCCTTTTTGATAGGCGTTAACGGCGGCATCTAAGTCGGAATGCGCGGTCATGATGATCACGGGCAAATCAGGGTAATCACGTTGCACTTGCTTGAGCAGTTCTAATCCGTCGATACCGGGCATGCGAATATCAGACACCAGTACGTCTGGCACTTCGCGCTCAAGCGCCATCAAAACGCTTTCCCCATCGGCATAGGTTTCGCATTTTATGTTGGCTGAGGAGAGTGTTTTCTCCATCACCCAGCGAATTGAACTGTCGTCATCGACGACCCAAACATATCCTTTACTCATGTACTAATCCTTGCAGCAAAAACCGTAAATTGGCGCTCAACGAAATCCATTCGTGAGGTCAAATCGGCAAATAAATTGTAAAAGTGGTGTGGCCAGGCCAGCTTTCAACGTCGATTTTTCCGTTGTGCTGGTCGATCAAATTTTGTGAGATGGACAACCCAAGTCCGGTGCCGCCTTCGCGCCCGCTGACCATGG
>NZ_JAWOVO010000088.1:0-1350 GCF_033339955.1 Vibrio sp. 1731
GTACTATAAGGACTTCCTCCCGATGTCAATGGGTGCTCTGAACGCAATCACAATGAAGATTAAGATGCAGTACTATAAGCGGTCATACTGGAATATTCTGTTCCGGACCAAAATGAAAGACGCTCGCAAGAACCTCATACGCTAATCGGATATTTAACATCCTAACGTTTTCTCAGGCACCTCTTGCGGGGTCTTAACCCTTATCATATTTGCGTTGTCATCATTGGTGGTAAGAGATTTATTTAGGTTGAATAACAATTTTCGAATGATTCACCATAGTGAAGTATTGCTCAACAGTGTCGTGCATTTTTTGCAGCTAAAGCAATAGCGGCTCGCCAGTAACCACGGCGATCTTTGACATCACAGACCCACTTACTGAGCGGATCGTCTTTTCGTCCGGCGCTAGCCATCATTGAACGCGCCCCCTGCACAAGCAGACTACGAATATAGTTGTCACCAGCTTTAGTAATTCGCCCTAATTTTGGTTTCCCTCCGCTGCTGTATTGAGAAGGCGTTAAACCCAACCAGGCCGCCAATTGACGGCCATTACGAAACTCTTTTCCGTCAGAGATCGCTGATACTAGAGCACTGGCTGTCATAGGTCCAACCCCCTTTAGTTGCATCAATAGTCGGCATCGTTCATCTTGCTCTGCCGTCTCTTTAATCAGTCGGTCGAACTTTAAAAGCCTGCGCTCAATGTTGTCTATATGAAGAAATAATTCATCCATGCAAGTTGCGGCTAAGGTTGGAAGGTGAACCTTCATGCTCTCGAACTCGTTACGCAATCGCTCCGGTGATAAAGGAGCAATCACACCAAACTCAGCGAGCAAACCACGAATGCGGTTGCATACTGCCGTCCTTTCTTCATTTAGGCCCTGCCTAGCTCGGTGCAAACATTGAATCGATTGCTGCTCTTCTGACTTGATGCTAACAAATCGCATATGAGGACGTTGAACTGCTTCACAGATAGATTGAGCATCAGCAGCATCATTTTTCCCTGCTTTGCCAGACAGTCGATAAGGAGAGACAAACTTAGGAGCGATGAGGCGAACTTCGTGGCCGACATTTTTGAATAATCGGGCCCAAAAATGAGCGCTGCTACATGCTTCCATTCCAATCAGACACGGTGGCATATTGGCTACCGTTTCTAACAGCTTGGCCCGACTTACTTTGGGTTTGCATAAAATGGTATTGCCTTTGTGGTCAACACCATGCAATGCGAACACATTTTTTGCTAGGTCGATACCTAATACAGTCACAGCCATGTTGTTATCTCCGTATGAAATGGTGAATTTATCATCTCAGAACTAACGGCTGAGTGATAGGGAGGAAGTCCATTCCATACGCTAA
>NZ_JAWOVO010000089.1:0-1342 GCF_033339955.1 Vibrio sp. 1731
AACCACCTCCGCAGCCATTTATTGGTGTGGTCTACAGAGGATTATGTCTTTTTAGAGGGGAAAATCCCTAGAACCCCACTCTATTAGCAAACCAGCATCTGTTTTTTTGGGGTAACCACTCTCCAGCGTCCTTTCCACACTTACCGTTGTCACCACAACGGTTTACAGTAGGTGAAGCTAATGTAAGATTCAGGAGATCACTGGCAAATTGAATGCGCATTTCACTGGATTGTGAGCACATTCCGCTATCATGTGCTTCACTTGTTGACACTATATGCTCAATGTCTGTGTATCGGTCAGATTCAAAGTAACTGCCAGTGTAAGGGCCATATATCAATCCCCCCATACTACTTACTATGTGATCTTCTACTCGTTGAGAATAGTTGTATTGTTGAGATTTATCGTATGGAGAACATCTATTCTCAGGTTTGACTATTAAACCCCGCCATATCTCTGTTGAATAAGCATCAAAAGAAACCAATAAGATGCTTGTAAGAACAGCTTTAGAAATTGTTTTCATAAACTTCCATTGATTATTATGGTACAGCAATATACTTGAATGCACTAAGCCCAAGCCTTTTGGCATTCGCTCTTGCTGCGGCCTTATTCTTGAATGGATAGATCCCATAACTAGCCAATGTATCTAGTGCCACATCTACCGAATCAATTAACCAAATATCACGAACACACGGAGGACTTCCAGATACTTTAACGTGAAATAAATCTCCATTTTCATCTAATGAAGAAATAGTTTTGGAATCCACATAATTTAGATCAATGTGAACTATCTCACCGTCACTTTTGTAAAACCTGGGATAATTATGAACTGTAACTAGAAGATATCTCATACTATATATTTGCCTTTTGTAGTTAATTTGTCATCGTTTAATGATTTACAGGCGGTATTGCCTCATAGCTAATGTGGTATATTTTTGCATTCTATTAATAGGTGTTCGCATGCACATAACTGTATCTAGTTCTGATAAAAATTTGGACTCTGAACATCACACTTTTGAACAACCTTCCTTGCTGCTTAAAAATCGTATTAAAAGCCCAGAAGCCCAATCCAAATTAAAAATTCTCCGTCTTTCTGATTCAGTACTCAATTGCCACTGTGTATCACCACCAGCCACAATGTATCTACGTAAAAGGGGGGATTACATATTCATGGTGAATCATTATGAGCATGGCCAACATCTGCAAAATTGTCCCTTGTACTCAGACATAAAAGGTTGCAGAGAAGCGGTAAATAGAGATATTTCGCCCTGAGGAATCCCCTAATGATTTTGATAAAAATCATAAATTTAAGGTAGATGCACATCTTGTCATGTGATCAAATGGT
>NZ_JAWOVO010000090.1:0-1341 GCF_033339955.1 Vibrio sp. 1731
CCTTGGTATTCTCGTTTTATGTTTTCGATCTCTTTCGTTTTTTTAGCTAATTCTTTCTTAGCTTTGAGTAACGACTCATCTGCGAATGTGCGAATGCCGTTGTAAATTAAACCTAAAATGAACGCTGTCATGAGGCTAAACAAGAATATGTAAACCCATGATTGCCATTGGTACCAGAGCGTTTTTGCGCCTTGTGCTAGTAAAATAGGACCATTTGAGTTGGATAAGTCTACTAACCAAATCGTGCTATCGGGAGTTAGAAAATCAAGAAATGGTGCTGCAAAAAGCAATACCAATCCCACAACAATTACCGTCAAAAATCCCCAAATCATCGTAGGTATACCTCTGTAATATCGGGGCGGAAATGCCCTAGCTCTTGAGAAATAATCGTCATGACATCGATACGCTCAAAGTGGTTAGCCAGTTGTTCGTAGCGGTTTTGTGCGTAGCTATGGCGTAAGCCGTGTGCTCCGTTGGAGTACCCAAGAGCGCGAGAACTCGCTTTGCTGAACGCATCAGAGAATTTGTGTCCACCGGCTATGTTGTAGTGCGATTCGTAATTCACACCTCTGTCCGATATTTGCTGCGGCATATCGAGTCTGCGTTCTTCTAACTTTTCTGCTAAATGGTTGGGGATTTGCACTTCACGAATAAGACCGCCTTTCCCGTTAACTGTGTAGGTTTTTGACTCATTGGGGAGGTGGGCAAATTTATTTGGGTGTACGTCCCGTGGGCTTGGATTCACTTCACCAGAAGGTCGTAGGGAGAGCAGCTCGTGAGCGCGTAGACCTGATTCATGACAAAGTTGTGTGGAGAGTGCGTGTTGCTCGGTTTGATGCTGAATGATCGCATTGACCTGTTCTGGCGTGTAAGAACGAGAGTTTTCAATAGTTTCTTTTTTAGATGTAGGAAGCTCTTTGGGTGGGTATAGTGTTTGATTGGGTTCTAACTTATGTGTGACATGCTGCATCATTGTTTGTATTGCCTGACGATCCATGTCGATTGTGCTTTGTTTACATTCGTGAGCGCGTAACTCTATGTAGTTTTTTGCTTGTTCTGGGGTTAGTTCTCTTAGAGAGCCAAGCTTGAACTCTTTCAGATAATCGCAACAGGTTTTCAATGCTTGTTCGTAGTTCCTCGCCGTTCCCACCGATTCTATGGCATTACCTTTCCCCTGCATTTCTTTCATGACAGAAGCGGCTTGTTTTTCTGATTTTGCGAAGTGCCCTTTAGCCATTGCGTGTTACTCCGATGGAATGGATATATCGGAGGATGGTACTGCGAGCTGCATATTGCTTGTGTTCAGTTTGGAGGTGCAGAGCAATCAGTTCTAAAGATGCG
>NZ_JAWOVO010000091.1:0-1331 GCF_033339955.1 Vibrio sp. 1731
CTGAGGAATCCCCTAATGATTTTGATAAAAATCATAAATTTAAGGTAGATGCACATCTTGTCATGTGATCAAATGGTTCTGAGAAAAATCAATAACCAGACAACAAGATGTGCGAACTCGATATTTTACACGACTCTCTTTACCAATTCTGCCCTGAATTGCACTTAAAACGACTCAACAGTTTAACGCTGGCTTGCCACGCATTACTTGAATGTAAAACGCTCACTCTTACCGAACTTGGTCGTAACCTGCCAACGAAAGCCAGAACAAAACATAACATCAAACGAATCGACAGATTGTTAGGTAATCGTCACTTGCACAAAGAGCGACTCGCTGTATACCGTTGGCATGCCAGCTTTATCTGTTCAGGTAATTCGATGCCCATTGTTCTTGTTGACTGGTCTGATATTCGTGAGCAAAAACGGCTTATGGTATTGCGGGCTTCGGTGGCACTACATGGTCGTTCTATTACTCTTTATGAGAAAGCCTTTCCGCTTTCAGAGCAATGTTCAAAGAAGGCTCATGACCAATTTCTAGCCGACCTTGCAAGCATTCTACCGAGTAACACTACACCGCTCATTGTCAGTGATGCTGGCTTTAAAGTGCCATGGTATAAATCCGTTGAAAAGCTAGGTTGGTACTGGTTAAGTCGAGTCAGAGGGAAAGTGCAATATGCAGATTTAGGTGCGGAAAACTGGCAACCTATCAGCAACTTACATAGCATATCCTCAAGTCGCTCAAAGACTTTAGGCTATAAGAGGTTGACTAAGAGCAACCCAATTTCATGTCAAATTGCACTGTATAAATCACGTCCTAAAGGCCGAAAAAATCAGCGTTCGACACGGACTAATTGTCATCATCCGTCACCTAAAATCTACTCCGCTTCGACAAAAGAACCATGGGTTTTAGCGACTAACTTGCCCGTTGAAATCCGAACACCAAAGCAACTTGTTAGGCTCTACTCGAAGCGTATGCAAATTGAAGAAACCTTCCGAGACTTGAAAAGCCCAGCCTACGGTTTAGGCCTCCGTCATAGCCGAACTAGCAGCTCAGAGCGCTTTGATATCATGCTGCTAATCGCCCTAATGCTTCAACTGACATTTTGGCTTGCTGGAGTTCATGGTCAGAAACAAGGTTGGGATAAGCACTTCCAAGCTAACACTGTCAAAAATCGAAATGTACTCTCAACAGTGCGCTTAGGGATGGAAGTTTTGCGGCATTCTGGCTACACAATAACGAGGGAAGACTTGCTCGCGGCTGCAACCCTGCTTGCTCAAAATCTATTCAAACATGGTTGTGCTTTGGGGAAATTATGAGGGGATCCCTCAGTA
>NZ_JAWOVO010000092.1:0-1327 GCF_033339955.1 Vibrio sp. 1731
CAAACAGATCATTGATGACACTACTGAACTGCGCGTATCGCGGTGCAAAACTGTAACCGCATAGATCCAGTAAGGCGAAGTTAACATGATTGACACCGTGTGTATCTGTCGAGAGTACGTCAGGTTTGATTTCACTGCTGTTGGATTGTAACAGGTCATAAATATAGTGTGATTCGTGCTCGTTGGAACCGATGATCCGAGCATTGAGGGCGCTGTGGTTGGCCACCAGTGTCATGGCCGTGATCCCTTTGTTGGTGCCGAAATACTTAGAGGAGTACCGGGTTTTAAAGGTTTCCAGATGGGTTTCGAATTTCTGACCATCCGCACTGGCGTGCAGCTGGTCCTCCTGAATATGGTAGTGGCGGAAGATGGGTAGCGCTGCAACCGCATTATTGATCACGTCGCTGGCGTCATGCAGCGTTTCAGGCCGGATATAGTTGGCCTGCACCGTACTCAGGTGTTCATAGCTTCGATCGGAGATCTGCGCCATGCCATACACACCACGGTGAGTGGCGTTGGCAATCAGAATGGCCAGTAAATCATCCTGATGAGTGAACCCTTGTTTTTGTATCGGAAGTACATGAGTCAGACATTTCATGAACCCGGTTTCGCGCTCTACATACCGCAGTACATCCGCGATACCGACCGGTTGCATTCGCTTAAAAAAGGGATTGTTGACCAGAGATGTAGCGCTTTTGGTCGGCAGACGCCAGCGGGTACCGGTACGATTTTTCATGATCACATTTCGATTGTCTCCCTCATCAATATGGAGAGCAACGTCTTTGAGTGCACTTTCCAGCCGGTGTTGTTTCTCCTGTAACAATAACTCTGCGGGCTGTTTTAGTCTGTCCAGTGTTGATGAGGCCAGCAAGGTATCCTGCGATGTCTGGGGGATCAGGTCGTCTTCCAGTGCGCGGTATTTGGTAACATTTGGCAAATAAATGCGTCCATTCAGTCGTGAGGTTAACTGCCGGTAGAGCAGCCATTCGTAACGTTGCGGGTTAACGTTATCCTGTTTAACCAACCATGGGAGGTGCTTTTTCGGGATGAGCGACGTATCCATCGTCTTCAGTGGTCCACCGAATGCGATTTCCGTCTGCATCTGTTGAAGTTGGGCGACGACGGCTTCTGAGCCTTTACCGGCCTCACATTCAAGGCACAAGAACACCTGCCTTAACAGTTGCTCCAGGAGATTGCATTGTTCATCGTAATGTTGCCACTGGTACTCTTCCACGGTCCGTTTCTGTTTTTTCAGGTAAAGGCAGAGGGTCTGGATATCCCTGTCATTCATGACCTTCAATGCCTGTTGTCTGACTACTGAGAAGGG
>NZ_JAWOVO010000093.1:0-1310 GCF_033339955.1 Vibrio sp. 1731
GGGCGATAAATCGGTTAGGGTTAATGGCAACGGAAATAAAGCTTTTTGGATAGAAGTTTTATCTTCGCTAAGCACATTCGCACCAGATAACGCCATCAATTTAGCGGAAAAAGGTGAGAAGCCACAACCAAACTGAAAGCTCAATTTTAGTTCATCTAAATGAGTTCGGATTTTATTCCAATAGTTTTGTAATCCTTCATAGAGATTAAGCATTGGCGTCGCACGCAGCAAAATACCTTGGTTTGGCATCAATACGACATCAGAAGTGACCAAATACATCCATTGAGCCACCTCTTGCAACTTATTCCACTCCGTTTGTGGGTGGTAAGGATGTACTTGCAAGTCATGGCACAAAGACGCAGCACTGCCTAAGCCCATATTTGGCTTAATGCCTTGCTGCTCGGCCGTCTCGTTGTATTGAATAATCCGGCAGCGTTGACTTTCGACAATGACGACCGGGTGCTCTTGGTTGTTGCCAAACAGCGCATCCAACTGTAGGCGAGGGAAGTGCAAGTAGATCCACAAAACCATATGATTATCCTTGATTCGCCAATGGGAAGTTCACCACAGTCGATGGGATATGAGTCATCACTGGCATCACCAACTGCGGGTAATCATGTTGAAAGTCGATATTGATACTGCCTTTGTTCCAGCCCCCTTTGCGTTTCAATACTTCCACATTTACGCCCTGTTCATGACCTTGTAGCTTTAAGCTCAATGACACAGGTAGGGACAAGCGATTTGCCATGCTCGGTTTGAGCATAAAAAGCGGACAAGCGCCTTGTTCACTGGCAACCTGTAAGCGTTTTACTTGGTGGATTTCTAGTTCGTCTTGCCATAGCAATACGTTGGCACAAACACCACTTTTCAGACACTGTTCTGCGGCCCACAAAGCATCTCGATGATGTGTAGGACTTACGATCCAAACTTGGTTTATATCTAAGCCAATATTGTGTAGAAACAGCGAATTCATTAACGCTGGAGGCAGAATGAATGCGGTTACCCCTCTCGAAAGAGACGCTTTTAGATATGGAGCGAGTAAACGCAGTTCACCAATACTGCCTACGGATTCCATCTCTACCACACCGTGAGAAGGAAAGCCGCCACCAAGCAATTCATCTAGCTCAGCAAAACCGGAGCTGCTTAGGAATTGATGGTCGTCCGCTTTTGTTAAATTGGCCTGCCAAACAAGATGCTGGCTTTTTAAGTGTTGTAAGATGTCTTGCATAAATAAAATACCTGTATGTATATACAGTATATTTCTATGGTGAAAACACGCAAGATTTTTGTCAGTGAGAAAATGAAAAAAG
>NZ_JAWOVO010000094.1:0-1307 GCF_033339955.1 Vibrio sp. 1731
ATATGAACAAGCTCAAGATTTATTAGATAAGAATGACATTGACGGATACTTATCTATTCGTCCAAAAATTGCTGATTATCCACTGACTCCTTATGTGGATTACCGAACGTTCATCAGACAGCTATCCATGAAATCACCACAACAAGTGGATGCTTTCATTAATGAGCATGAGGCGTTCCCGTTCTCACGTCGCATTCGTGCGCCTTATCTCGATAACTTGTACAAACAGAAAGATTGGAAAACCATCACTGAGTTTCAAAAAGTCATTCCAAGTGGTGAGCGTTATCAGTGTATTTTTTACGTTGCTCAGTTAAAACAAGGCAAACAAGTTGCTGCGTTTAAAGGCGCAGAAGATATGTGGCTAAGCGGTTCTAGCATCGCGAGTGAGTGTGACCCGTTATTTAATGCTTGGGATAAAGCGGGTGGACGTACAGACGATTTGATTCTGCAACGCATGTTGTTGGCGTTTGATGCTCGTAACGGTAGTTTGATGGCTTATTTGCAAAAGCTGCCAAGCTCTGCAAAAGCGAAACAACAAGCGCAAGAAATGAAAGCGTTGTTTGATAAACCTGCGACGGTGGCGGAGTTTGCTAAGAAAAAGCCAGCCAACGACTTTTATCGTGCTCAGAGTGAATATGCGTTAGAAAAGCTAGCTCGCATGGATGTCAATCAAGCTCAAAAAGCGTATGCGCAAGTCGTGAAAGGACAAAAATTCTCAGCAGAAAAAGCCCAAGCACTTGCGGACTACATTGCGATTCGTCTGATTCGTACTGAATCCGATTCACTAGCCAAATGGCGAGATGATAAGACGAAAACCAGTAAAAATGTCGCTTTGATCGAAAATCGTATCCGTCTAGCAATTCAAAATGCAGATTGGAAAGGTGTTCAACAGTGGATTGCCGTACTCAACAAAGATGAGCAAGCCTCGCTTCGCTGGCAATATTGGTTAGGTCGAAGTGAGATTGCGCTGGGTGATGATATTGCAGGCAAGCAGCGATTGGCGACCTTAGTTGGTCAGCGCAATTTCTACAGCGTGGCTGCGGCGAATGCGATTGGTCAGTCAATCAAATATCCATCTCATCGTATTAAGCTCGATACTAAGGTTATTCACCCGTATCAGAGCTCTCTCACTCGTATTGAAGAGTTGATTACGACAGATAAAATTGCGGCAGCGAAAAGTGAGTGGGCGCATTTGCTGAGTAGAGTAGGTAAAGATGAAAAGGCGATGTTGGCGGCGTATGCCTCATCCAAGAATTGGCATCACCTAACCGTCACAGCCAGTATCCAAGCGCAAATGTGGGACAACA
>NZ_JAWOVO010000095.1:0-1306 GCF_033339955.1 Vibrio sp. 1731
CAAACGGGCGGCGCGTTCTGCCATCATCTCGATTGGGTAGCGAATAGTAGTCAAGCTAGGGTGAACAAAGCGGGCGATTAAGCCATCATCGAACCCGACCATAGAAACCTTACTTGGTACGTCAATGCCATTTTGATCTAACGCTGCGAGTGCGCCAGCGGCCATGTAGTCGTTGTAGGCCACCACTCCAGTAATCTCCAAAGATTTGGTTAACAGGTTGGTCATCGCAACTTCGCCACCATCACTGTTGGGCTCACCGTATTCGATGTAGCTTTTGGAGAGTTCAATACCATGTTCTTTCAATGCGGCTTGGTAACCTTGCAAGCGTTCATCGGTATCTTCGATATCGTGGGATGAGGCAATGCAAGCGATTTTGCGATGCCCGTGACGAATTAAATATTCTGTCGCGAGGAATGCCCCCTTGCGGTTATCAAGGGAAATACAGCGCTCAGCAAGCTCTGGGATATGACGATTGATAAGCACCATACCTTTCACTTCTTGGGCGTAGCCAATTAGCTCCTCATCAGATAAGCCTTTCGAGTGGATGACTATTGCATCGCAACGGCTGTTGATCAGCAATTCTAGGGCTTGACGCTCATCTTCTGGATTATGATAACCGTTGCCAATCAAGATATGTTTGCCATTTTCGCGCGCGACATTATCGACGGATTTGACCAGCGTGCCGAAGAAAGGATCGGACACATCACTCACCAACACACCCATGGTATTTGTGCTTTGACTCACCAGTGCACGAGCTGCGGCATTGGGTCTGTAACCCAATTTGCTCATTGCTTTGGTGACCGACTCTACCGATGATTGACTGGCTTTTGGGGACTTGTTGATCACGCGAGAAACCGTTGCGACCGAAACACCGGCTTCTTTCGCGACATCCTTGATCGTTGCCATATAGAACCTTTAGTGGCTAAAAATTTTGACTGAAAGTATTAAACACCCATTGTGTAATAAGTGCAATTTGATAGAGGATTTGCTTTCGGAAATGAGATCTTTACCACTTGTATTTATTAAGCTTACTGATAGTGTAAACGTTATCTTTTTAGTAAAACTTTACTGGGGTTTTAATTATGGAAACTATCGCTTACTCTGATTTTGCCAAATTAGAAATTCGTACCGGAAAAATCATTGAAGTGGCTCGTCATCAAAATGCAGACAAGCTATATATTGTGCAAATTGATATTGGTGAAAAAACACTGCAAACCGTAACCAGTTTAGTGCCTTATTACACCGAGGAAGAGTTGATGGGCAAACAAGTGGTCGTGTTGTGTAATCTTGCCAAAGCCAAAATGCG
>NZ_JAWOVO010000096.1:0-1305 GCF_033339955.1 Vibrio sp. 1731
CTTTAGTCAGGATTAGTGACTAGGGCGAGCTTCTAGCTCTTTTTCTTCAACTGGGTCGATATCAACCACTTTCTTCGCATTCCAAACTGTTAGAGCAAGAAGTAGAGAAATCACACCAGCAGCCAGCCAGAAATATTGCGCTTGAGAGAAGTCGTATTTAGTTACGCCATCAACCTCTGTGATTTTGATTAGAGAAGCTGACGCTAACTCTTGACCAGAAGCGGCGATGTAAGAGAACAGACCGATGAAGCCTTTCACTGCGCCAACTGCGTTCTTAGGCATCAAGTCACAAGCAGTTAGACCTGCAAGGAACACAACCAGACCACCGATAGCGAAACCGATCATACCTAGTGCTACTGCGTCAACGATGCGGGTATCTGGGCCGAAGAACATCAAGCACATGCCACCTATGTTCGCCAATCCGTAAAGTAGAGTCGGGATATGGCGGTTAGAGTTGAACACCTTGTCAGAGATGATGCCTGATAGGATTGCACCTGCTAGACCCGCGATAGGGTATGTAGACATTGCGAAGCCAGCGTCAATCAGTGAGTAACCTTTTGCTTCTTGTAGGTAAAGCACTGCCCAAGAAGACATCGCGTAGCGAGAGATGTACATCGCTGCACACGCTGCTGCAATTAGCCAAACGGTTGGTTGCTTCAGGATGAACATTTGAGCGCGACGAGTTGCTTGCGGATCGTTCTTTTTCTTGATCTCAGGTTCTTCGTCGAATGCTGTTGCTGAATCTGGCAAACCGTAAGTTTGTGGACGGTCCTTTAGGATGAAGAACATACAAATCGCTGCTGCAATCGCTGCAATACCCGCACCGATGAAACCTGCGCGCCAACCGAAGTAGCTCACTAGGGACGCCGTTAGGATCCAAGTGATACCTTCACCGATGTTACGTGAGCCACCCCAGATAGAGTAACGGCTACCACGTTGTTTTGGTGAGAACCATTGGAACAGAGACACACAAGACGGTGCTGAACCAACAGATTGGAACCAACCGTTTAGACCCCAAAGCAGAACAAAGAAGAATGCCGTGGTGTTCAAACCCATGAATACTGCGGTGATACCAGACAGTAGTAGAGAGAACGACATAAATCGGCCAATGTTGGCATAGTCAGAAAGGAAGCCGTTCGAGAACTTACCAAAAGCGTAAGTGAAGAAGAAAGCCGAACCCATGATACCGAGTTCTTCGATGGTTACGATGCCTGCATCCAGCATTGGTTTTTTAACAACACCTAAACTCATACGAACTACGTAGAAGACGGCGTAACCGAAAACCAAGCCTAAAAATACATGCCA
>NZ_JAWOVO010000097.1:0-1290 GCF_033339955.1 Vibrio sp. 1731
GGTTCATCGCGGATAAGCGGGAACTCAAAACAAAAACGGTAGTAAGTGATAGAGTTTTATCGCCAAACAAAACCTACACAAACTACCGTTTTCATGTCGAATCATACTTTCCTATCTTCATTCTGGGAAGGCTTTCATATCGTAAAGTCTCATCAGACTGCATCATTGATTAAGCTCACTCTCGAACCGAACTCTATCGCTAAGTGCCCGTGTGGACGTAAAGCTCAAGCCGTACATGAGTATCAATGGCGCAACGTGAAAGAAGCCTCACTGCTTGGAGTGCCCGTTGAACTATCCGTCCAAACTCGACGCATTAAGTGCAGTCACTGCGGTATTAAAACGGAACGATTATCTTGGTTAGAGCCTTATGCTCGCATCACCAATCGTCTACGAAGCTACATAGAACAGTTGTTGCCGCTGTTGCCAATTAAGCATATTGCCCAATTGACAGGAGTTCATTGGCACACAATCAAAGAGATAGATAAGCGTCGACTTCAACAAGTAGTACCGCAAGTTAAATGGGGTGAATTAAGGCAACTCGTCATGGACGAGTTCGCAATTTTTAAGGGACATCGTTATGCCACCGTCATTGCTGATGCTAAAAGCCATCAGGTTATCTGGATAGGGCTAGGCCGCAGCCGTAAGGATATTCGACCGTTCTTCGAGCAGTTAGGTGAGCATGGCAAAAACATCGAAGCGGTAGCAATGGATATGAACACGGCTTTTGACCTTGAAGTCCAAGAGCATTGCCCAAATGCACGTATCGTTTACGACTTGTTCCACGTTGTTGCTAAGTTCGGTCGTGAAGTCATGGATAGAGTCAGAGTCGACCAAGCCAATAAGCTAAAACATGATAAAAAGGCAAGGCAATGGGTCAAGCGTTCACGTTGGGTGTTATTGAAAAATAGGGATAATTTAAATACACAACAAGACGGCTACCTGACTGAAATATTGGAGATGAATCAGGACTTGATGACAACCTACCTACTGGGGGCACAATTAAAGGAACTCTGGCGTTGTGGATCTGAACTTCAGGCTAAAAACCTATGGAAGGTATGGTGGGAGCAAGTGAATGAGAGTGGGATCAAGCCGTTAAAAGAGTTCGCTCGAAAGCTCCGTCCATACCTTCATGGGATTACTGCTTCAGCAAGCTATCCGTTGAATACCTGTACCCTCGAAGGAATAAATAACAAGATAAAGTTAATCAAGCGGATGGGGTATGGATATCGAGATACTGATTACTTCTTCTTAAAGATAAAAGCGGCTTTCCCCGGAAAGCCGCGATGAACC
>NZ_JAWOVO010000098.1:0-1286 GCF_033339955.1 Vibrio sp. 1731
CAAGTTTCTCATCAGTAAAGAAGGCAAAGTCATCGCCACATTTCCAAGCTCAACCTCCCCGACGAGTACTACGCTTACTAATATGATTGAGCAACAACTGTAGGAGTGCAGTTATGGTCACGACACGTTTAACCATGTTACGCCTTGGGTACTTGGGCTTAGTGCCTTTTCTGTTCAGCTTGCTGCTTATCGTGTCTGACACCACCTTGTTTAACCTAAGCGGCCAACAATTTTTTATTGCCTACAGCGCCGTTATCTTGAGCTTTCTATCGGGAGTGCTCTGGGGAAATGGTATCGACCATTACTACCACCGCTTGAGCCGTAATATCCTAGTTCTCAGTAATTTGTTTGTTTTGCTTGCGTGGGGTGCCTTGTTACAAGGGAATACACATTACATCGCGGCAATATTGTTGCTCGCAACCGGATACGCTGCCATTTGGTATGCAGAAAAGCTGATACGGAATGTCGAACTGGAAGTTGATCCCAAAGGCTATCAAGGCATGAGGAATAAGCTCACCTGTGGCGTCATTTTGATGCATGGATTGGTTTTGATTGCATAATCTGGTCTGTCCAGTACTCAGATCACAAAACCAATCAACCCATATAAAACATTGTTCATTTCGTGAATACACATACATTTTGAACACCGTTTTGTTTTAAAGTAGCGCAAACCTACATATATATGTCCGTAAACATTCACAAAGGATATGAATATGTTTTTCCGCAAACTACTGTTTAGTACTGCAATTATCAATGCGACTTCTGGCTGCGTTTCTTACCAAGCGCAACAAGCTGCCACTCAAACAGTAAACAACACGGGCATTGTTCTCACCAATGTGGTGAAAAACACCATCGCACAACCGTGCAATGTCGCTATCACCGTTGCTAGCTTGTTTTATCCGCACGCGATATTCATGACTAGCGTACCAACTCAAGCTTGTACAACCGTACTGAGATAACGAATTCAAAAAAATGGCGACCACTTGGCCGCCATTTTTCATTTCTTTTAATTTATAGCGTTAGCAGATAGTTCACCAATTCGCTGTACTCGGCATAGCTACGGACTTCATTAGGAATAACGATGTACTTGTTATTCACAACGACGCCAGGAACGCCGGTCAGAGTGCTCTCTTTGAACTGCTTATCGAAACGCTTTTGCATCGAACTAACCGCAAAGCTGTTGTACGCCGCGTCAAATTTGTTGCCATCGACACCGTTGTCCGTGAAGACTTTCTTTAACTCGTCTTCGTTTTTCGGTGCTTGGCGCTTTTGATGAATTTGCGCAA
>NZ_JAWOVO010000099.1:0-1279 GCF_033339955.1 Vibrio sp. 1731
TCCTCGTCCACAAACAGCGCAACATTCTCAATCAGAATCCCAAGTTAAATTGGGAAGACGAAATCGCTGGCGGAAAAAATAAAGATAATAATCATGGAATTTAAAGCAGTATTCGACAAGCTGATGCGATCATCTGGTGGTGGTCGCTCTTGCTTTTTGGTTATTCAGCCAGACGCAGTTTATTTATCATCACCAGCTAAAAGTGGCCGTCCGTCTCAGTTTGAAATTTCTGAATCAAATTGGGAACGCGCTGTTGAGCAAGCGTTAAGCGTTGCCGCGAGCGCTTATGATTCTCTGACCGTAGTGCTGTCACACAACTACTATCAGATGTATCAAATCGACAAGCCAGCCATGCCACGCCAAGAGTGGTCGGCGGCGCTGCCTTTTTTACTCAAAGAGCTTATTTCTGAGCGTGCCATCGACATCATCGCTGATGCGGTAGAGCTACCAAACTCAAGTAAAGTGCAAGCTTATGTTTTATCAAGAAAGATGCTTGATAAAATTGTGCTACTGGCTAGTCGTGCTCAATTGCCGTTAGAAGCGATCATTCCGGAAGATGATGTTTGGGGTGATACCGCTGGTGAGCTTGGTAACTTTTTGTTGCTGCAACGTAGCGCGCGTGGGCATTTCCGCATCAGTGCTTTTGTTGAGCACACCATTGCATTCCATCGTTCGATTCGTAGCGTGACACCTCCTCTTACTGGCGTACCGTCAAGCGAGCTACAGATGGACAGTTTGTCTCTGGAGCTGCAACGTTCGATAGATTACCTCTCTGCTCAGCTTCGTCAGGTTCAGTTACACCAATTGAAAGTGTGCTGTGATGAAGAAGATGAGAACGAATTGGTTCAGTCGCTTAACTACCGCTTAAGCACCAAAGTATCGTCACTACTGCCTGAAGAACATGAACTCTCTGGTCATGTGCTTGCGGATGCGGCGGCGGCGTCTACAAATCGACGCGTCAATCTATATCCTGATCATTTAAAGCCGAAAAAAGATCTCCTTACGCTAAAAAATGTGGCGATTTCTTGGGGTGCGGCTGCGGCTGTGATTCTGTTGTCTTACGGCTACGTGTCTTGGCAAAGTGAAGGTTTGGAAGATGAAATCGCGATTGTGAAAGGCAAGGGCGATATTCTTAAATCTGACTTAGATTACTACCAAGTGAAGCTGCGAAAGCATCAGCCTGATCCAAATAAGTTAGCGGCTAAAGCGCGTCTAGAGCGGGAAGTCAAAGCTAAGCGAGATTCCTTGAAAGCGGTGGGCAAGTACGATGAATCGCAAC
>NZ_JAWOVO010000100.1:0-1275 GCF_033339955.1 Vibrio sp. 1731
TTGTCTTTAACATCTTATGATGTTCGATGTACTCAGCACCCTCGAAGATCAATCCGTGTAAGCAGAAAGGGGCTAAGAAGTACTCTAGTGCATGTATAGACTCTTGGTCGGCATGTTTTAGAAAGCTTTTGTCAATCTTGATACGATCCCAAAGTATTTTGCCAAGTGACATGTTAGCCAGCTTGTTGTTACGGTGATAGTCATCCAGCCAAATCTCGATATTGTTCGCTTGTAACACTGATAAGTTTTCGCGTATTTCTTGTGATTCGGTATAACAATCAAGCTCGCTTATCTCAAGAGCAAACTTAGCACCATTGAAGCTTAAAAGCTCACGGACAAAATCTTCGTCAGCTAAACAAGAGAGTTTAATATTAAAAGAGTGTAGTTGGTGAGGGTATTTTTCAAGAGAAAATCGAATTTGTTGTAAAGCGAGAGTTTGAATAAACGTGTTGTCTATAATGGAAAAAAATACGTCGTTGTTTATGTTGCTTTTATCAAAAGTGCTTATCTTAGACAAAGTTTCGTAATATTGAATTTCTTGGCTTCTAGGACAGAGGATAGGTTGTACTAACGTTTTTATATCAAAGTCAGTCAATTTGAAGCTAGGTAGGTAAGGCATATTCCTTTTCATATTATCCACTTTATCCGTTTACTATTACTATGTTTGACTCACACTTAAACATCGTTTCATATTCTATATCTAAAGTTATTACGTCAGGAAATTAAGAATTATAATACCTTTATAAATAATATTTAATGTTCATTAAGCACCATCGTGAAAACAGGTGCCTAATGAACGATGATAGAAATTTATTTCGCAACAACAGACAGTTCTACGTCGAATTCTTCACGACCACTGATGCTGAAATAGTATTGTCCCATTTTGATCGACCCGTCTTCATTTTTTGGGATTGAAATCGTTTCGTTACTACCATGGGTGTAGTTCGACCATTCGTACTCGAAGTAGTGGCATACTTTGTCGTAACAAGCGTATAGATCGGCATCACCAGTGCCGGAGATAGACACTTCTAGTTGATTATAACTTTCTGAAACATCGACAAAGAAGAGCGTTTCAGAGAACTTTTTACCGCTTACTTGGATGCTGGTATTGAGTTCGATTTTCTTAGGCTTCTCTTTCGGTTTTGGTTGAGAAATATCCGAATCGTCAATGTCTTTCGTCACCTCATCCAGCCACGAATGAAACTCAGTATTGTAAGCAGGCCCTAATCGTTCAAGCAGTTTTACCCACTCTTTGTATTGGCCGGTACGCGAGTA
>NZ_JAWOVO010000101.1:0-1275 GCF_033339955.1 Vibrio sp. 1731
TGGACTAAATAGCGTGGTATTAATCGTGTTAATTTCTGCGTTGTTTGAAGTATTAACCACATCGATTGAGCCAATCTTTATTAACTTATCTCCACGAACAATACCATTTAACGCAGCTGGAGAGTTGTCTTCCGTATAAGAAATACGACCGTCTCGAGGCTCTGTCGATTGAATGAACGACCAATTAAATCCAAACCCAGCAACCAATCCCGATTGTGAGGATTTCATTTCATCTTCATAAGGAATAGCGAAGTGAAAGCGATCTTTCGTTTTTCCAGTTGCAGTTGTTTCAGAAGTCACGAGTGAGTGGAAATAAGCAATGACACTGCTGTAAAAGCTTGGGTTTCTATCCGGTACTTCATCGTACCAAAGGTAGGTTTCATTGGTAAAAGCACGTAAAAAGAGTTTTTCTTGCAACGCTGAACCTGCTTTGTCTGGGTATGGTTGGTAACCCGCGTACGGATCTAAGCCCGTTCTTGGCGTTTCACATCGGTTGGCAAATTCGTTAGAGGTTTTACTGTAATCGCCTTGCGTCCATGCCGAATTGGTTGACGTATTAATGGATGGAGAAGCGCCGTCGCCACCACCGCCACAGCCTTGTAATAACGCTAGAGTAACTGCCGTTGCAATAGAATACTGAAATTTCATATTTGTATGTCTCTACAAGTGATGATTTTATAATTATTTAATCTGCTTATTTTTATTTCCTTAGCATTGATGAATGTATAAATTTCAACTGTTTATGCGCAAATTTATATTTAAATATTGTGATAGGTTTAACGGAAGGTAGGTTAGTGTTTTAGCAGTATATTTATATGTGGATATTTAAATGACGTGTTTTAACAGAATTTAATGTCAATTAAATGGGTTGGTTTGACCAAGTATACTGACTTGTTCAATTTATTTTAAATCTGGAATTAATACTGGTATGTGCGATTTAATTTAAACACGTTGATTGAGCTGAGAAACATACTTTAATAAATCCCCATCAATATTAGGTAATCCGTCAGAGAAAAATATTTGTGTCCCTGGAGTGCAACGCATTAAAACGTTAGTTAACTCGCCATCTTGGTTGGAGGTATTGAGCGCATTGAACTTGACCAGCTTATTGTAAACATCATCTTCTAACTGCAATCGCTGCGCTTCGGTCAGACGAATACGGCCAATACAAATACCGGGGCTGACTTCATGCGAAAGCGATTCTTTCTGAAAACGTTCACGAAATAGAGAGTCGAGATCTGAGCCTTCTTCCATCAAAAATCGGCGGCCGGAACG
>NZ_JAWOVO010000102.1:0-1272 GCF_033339955.1 Vibrio sp. 1731
GTTTGAGTGAAAATGCGGACATTTGGGCCGATAAGTGTCAAGTATGGGCGAAACAAGCAGGTATTTCGTGCTCGGTAGAGCGTGTGAACCTAGATACCAATAGTGGTGAGAGCATTGAATCGCTGGCACGTGAAGCGCGCTATGAAGCTCTGGCTCGTCATATCAATCGTGGCGACTTATTGCTAACAGGTCAGCATGCCGACGACCAAGTCGAAACATTTTTACTCGCGTTGAAACGTGGAAGTGGACCTAAGGGTTTATCTTCGATGGCAGAAACTATGCCGTTTGCTGGTGGCACATTAGTTCGTCCGCTACTTAACACCAAGCGCGAGCAGATAGAAACGACGGCGAAGAACATTGGTTTGGAATGGGTAGAAGACGAAAGTAACCAAGACACGCGCTACGATCGAAATTTTTTACGTCATCGTATCGTCCCTGAGTTGTCTGATCGTTGGCCGAGTATTCATCAAGCGGTGCAACGAAGCGCAAGCTTATGTGCTCAACAAGAAGCGTTATTGGATGAGCTCCTAGGTTCGGTGTTTGCGCGTGCTCTACAGGCGGATTTGAGCTTAAGTATTGATGAGTTAGCTATCCATAGTGAATTAGCTCAAGCGCGTTTGATTCGTATGTGGTTGAGTAAATTGAATGCCAATATGCCGAGTCAAACTCAATTGCGCTTGATTTGGCAAGAAGTGGCATTGGCGCAACAAGATGCCAATCCAAAGCTTAAACTCAAACAAGGAGAGATCCGACGATTCCAAAACAAATTGTACTGGGTTACGCCTCATGCCGATGTGACGAGTTGGCAAGGCCATATCCAAATCGATGAGCCACTGATTTTACCAGAGAGTTTGGGGACGTTAACGCTTAGTTCGGGTTCTCATCAGCCAAATATTTCGCTGCCATCACACCCCGAGTTATTGAGGGTTACTTTCAATCCCGAAGGTTTGTCAGCACACCCCACAACACGTAGTCGCAGTCGTAAACTGAAAAAGTTATTCCAAGAATACAATGTGCCAAGCTGGTTACGTCGTCAGATCCCGATTTTGATGTACAAAGACCAAGTTGTTGCAGTCGCAGACTTGTTTGTGGATCAAACATTTAGTGGCCAAGACTGTGAACTCATTTGGCGCAAGCCTTTGTAATTCATGTCACAATATCGACCATAACTATCTCAAATAAAAAACGATTAGGTGAAGCAATGAAGAGAGTAATGATCGGTGCAGTGGCTGCACTAACCATGTTGAGTGGCCAAGCTCTGGCGGGTGATGC
>NZ_JAWOVO010000103.1:0-1258 GCF_033339955.1 Vibrio sp. 1731
TGTAGTGGCACACTGAATTTGGTCACTTAGTTAGAGGTGATATCATCACCTCATAAGTTAACAGGTGACATAATGACAAAACGTGCAAGACGCCAATTTAGCGCAGAATTTAAGTTAGAATCAGCGCAGCTAGTCCTAGATCAAAATTACTCTGTAGTTGAAGCTGCCCAAGCCATGAATGTGGGCAAATCCACAATGGACAAATGGGTTCGCCAGCTTAGAGAAGAGCGACAAGGTAAATCACCAAAAGCTTCGCCTATGACCCCTGAGCAAATAGAAATTAGGGAATTAAAAAAGAAGCTGGCCCGCCTTGAAGAGCACAATGAAATATTAAAAAAAGCAACAGCTCTGTTGATGTCGGACTCACTGAACAATTCTTGATAATCAAGAAACTCAAGCAGAGCTATAGCGTAAAAACATTATGCGAAGTCTTTAATGTTCATCGAAGTAGTTATAATTATTGGCTAAAACGTCCAACTACGATTAAGGCCGAAACAATCAAACTTCGCAGCTTAGTTAGTGAGGCCCACGCAGCAAGCAACGGATCTGCTGGAGCAAGGACTATTGCGGATATAATCACAAATCAGGGTGTGAAACTCAGCCGTTATCGAGCAACAAAGCTCATGAGAACGCTTGGTTTAGTCAGTTGCCAACAGCCAAAGCATCGTTACAGAAAGGCTTCACAAGAACATATTGAGATCCCAAACCACTTGGGTCGACAGTTCGCTGTTACCGCTCCAAATGAAGTTTGGGTTGGTGATGTGACGTATATTTGGACAGGAAATCGCTGGATGTATTTAGCGGTTGTTATTGATCTATTTGCCCGCAAAGTGATTGGTTGGTCGATGTCTTTATCACCAGATACCAGTCTGACAGGTAAGGCTCTTTCAATGGCTTATGAGTCACGTGGTAAGCCGAAAGGCGTGATGTTCCACAGCGATCAAGGTAGCCATTATACAAGTCGAAAATATCGTCAACTTCTATGGCGTTTTCAAATAAAACAGAGCTTATCGCGCCGAGGAAATTGTTGGGATAATGCGCCGATGGAGCGTTTCTTTAGAAGTTTGAAGACAGAATGGGTGCCGACAGTAGGTTATCGTAGTTTTGCTGAAGCTCAACAAGAAATTACCCGCTACATTATCGGGTATTACTGTCAACTCAGGCCGCATCAGTATAACGGTGGCCTAACTCCCAATGAATCAGAACGGTTATATTGGGAAAACTCTAAAACCGTGGCCAATTTTAGTTGACCACTACA
>NZ_JAWOVO010000104.1:0-1256 GCF_033339955.1 Vibrio sp. 1731
ACCCCCAAAATTGGAGAGTGTTATGAAATCAACAACTAAAAGAACTCAGCGCGATTACTCCCTCGCTTTTAAACTCACTGTAGTTGATGAGGTTGAAAAAGGAAGCCTCACTTACAAACAAGCCCAAGAGAAGTATGGCATCCAAGGTTGCTCTACGGTTTTGGTTTGGCTTCGTAAGCATGGTCGACTAGATTGGTCTAAAGGGACACCTAACTTTATGTCCAAAGGAGACTCTATGGCCGAGTTCAATTCACCTCCTACACCAGAGCAACGTATTAAAGAGCTTGAGAAGCAGCTCGAAGATGCTCAACTCAAAGCCGACTTCTTTGAAGCTGTCGTGAACGTTATGGAACGTGACTATGGTGTTAGAGTGACAAAAAAGCACAAAGAAGCGTTGTCCAAGAGAAAACCATAGTAGGTTTGAGCGTTACGAAGTTTTGTCAGTTAGTACAAATCTCTCGCCAAGCTTATTATAAGCAATGCCAAACTCAATCTCGTTGTGAACATCATGAGCATGCTGTCATTGGCTTTGTCCGTGAAGTCAGGCTGAAGCAGCCACGCATTGGCACGCGTAAACTGAAGTTCTTAGCAGCAACAAAGGGCATTCAAATAGGTCGCGATAAGCTCTTTGAACTTCTCAGAAAACATCGGCTGTTAGTGAGAGCAAGACGAGCCTATCACCGAACGACTGACAGCCGTCATCGATTTTTCTGTCACCCAAACAAAGTGAAAGATGGGCTGACACCAACGAAGCCAGAACAACTGTGGGTTGCTGATATTACTTACTTGCCAACTCAAAATGGAGAGAGTTATCTCAGCTTGGTTACAGACGCTTATTCAAGGAAGATTGTTGGTTTTTATGTGGATGACAACATGAAAACTCAATCAGTTAAGCGGGCATTTATCTCAGCTCTCAGGCAACGGCAGAGTGAAGAAAAGCTAATACACCACTCAGATAGAGGCTCACAATACTGTTCGAAGGAATATCAAGATATCCATAAGAAACATAGAGTGACTTGCTCAATGACTGACGGGTATGACTGTTATCAGAATGCTTTAGCTGAGCGTGTAAATGGGATACTCAAAATGGAGCTCTTGCTGAAGAAACCGAAAGATCTGAAAGAAGCAAGGACGATGGTAGCAGAGTCCGTAGATATCTATAATCAAATGAGGCCTCATACGGCTTTAAAATACAAAACGCCCGATGAAGTACATCGAGCGTTTTAGTTAAAAAGTGTCAACCCATATCAGGACGG
>NZ_JAWOVO010000105.1:0-1251 GCF_033339955.1 Vibrio sp. 1731
TTCCGTCACATAGGCGTTACCCGGGCCAAAAATTTTATCCACTTTGGAGACGCTTTTCGTACCGTACGCCATTGCAGCGACCGCCTGTCCACCACCGACATTGTAAACTTCATCAATGCCGCACAACTTGGCAACGTACAAAATTTCATCTGCAATCGGTGGAGGAGAACAAAGCACCACTTTACGACAACCAGCGATTTTTGCGGGCACGCCCAACATCAATACTGTCGATGGCAATGGCGCGCTACCACCAGGAATATACAACCCTACTTTTTGAATGGGACGTGTCACTTGCTCACACATCACTCCAGGTTGTGTTTCCACTTTAATTGGTTGTGGCTTTTGTGCTTTATGAAATTTAGCAATGTTGCTGTACGCCTGCTCCAGTGCTTGTTTCATTTCCGCAGAAAGGCGCTCTGAAGCCGCATTAATTTCTTTGGATGGAACTCGGATTGATTCCGGTTTTACACGGTCAAACTTTTCTGTAAGTTCTAATAGCGCTGCGTCACCTTGAGTACGCACCTTTGCGATCACATCCGCAACTGCAGCGGTAATATTCGCGCCTTCCGCAATGGCAGGACGCTCCAAAATTGCATCTTGTTGCTCTTCACTCAGTGATTGCCATACAACAGTTCTCATTGCCGTTACTCCATCATTTTTTCAATTGGTAGCACTAGAATTGAGCTCGCACCCAGTTCTTTTAGCTGTTCCATGGTTTCCCAGAACAAGTTCTCTGTACTCACCAAATGAACGGCAACTTTCTGTTTGTCTGCTGATAGTGGTAAAACGGTTGGATCTTCTGCGCCCGGCAGTAATGCTTTAATTTGCTCCAATTTTCCAGCTGGTGCGTGCAGCATGATGTATTTTGATTCTTTTGCCTGTTGAACGCCTTGCATACGAGTTAGCAATTTATTGATCAACTCTGCTTTGTCTGCGTCGAACTCACCAATGCGTTGGATAAGCGTCGCTTTGGATCTGAAGATGACTTCGGCTTCTTTCAGGCCGTTTGCTTCTAATGTTGCACCTGTAGAAACCAAATCTGCAATCGCATCCGCTAAGCCCGCTCGTGGTGCAACTTCCACAGAACCAGTGAGCATACAAGTTGAGAATGGCACGCCGGCTTCATCCATGTACGCTTTAAGAAGTTGAGGGTAAGTCGTTGCGATGCGTTTGCCTGCGAGATCTTGTGGACCGTTGTATTCTTCATCTTTATCGATGGCGATGGACAAACGGCAGCCACCAAAATCCAGT
>NZ_JAWOVO010000106.1:0-1244 GCF_033339955.1 Vibrio sp. 1731
GTATGCGTGTTGAGTTCTGATGGACAAATCTTGTCAAACCGAAAGGTAAAGCGTGACAAGCTTCTTGATACAGTCCGTCAATTACCAGAGAAAACGGCTATTGCGATGGAATCATGCGCAACTTCGCATTATTGGGGCAGAATATTTCAAGAGCTTGGACATAGCGTAGCTCTTATCCCAGCTCAGCACGTAAAGCCATTTGTTGGGCGACAAAAGAACGATGCTAATGATGCGAGAGCAATTTGCGAGGCATTTTCTAGGCCTGATATTCATTTTGTTCCTGTTAAGTCTGTTGAGCAACAAGACCTCAAAGCAATACGCAGTGTCCGTAAACGCTTGGTGGAGAACAGAACTGCCTTGTCGAACCAGATCAGAGGACTCGCCGCTGAATACGGAGTGGTTTTCCCTTTGTCTATTAAAGCTTTGCGAAGTCATTTACCGATAGCTCTTGAAGATGCAGAGAATGATCTTTCTCCAGTAATGAGGAACTTACTGCAAACTTTATACTGTGACTTTGTCAGCCTTAGCGAAGAGATAGATGAAATGACCCAAAGTGTCACCATGTTGAGTCAGCAAAATCCAAGGTATGAGGCTATTCGGAATATTCCTGGTTTTGGTCCGATTTTGACAGCGGCACTGATTAGTGAGGTAGGTGCTGGACACCAATTCCAAAATGGTCGCCAGTTCTCAGCATGGTGTGGCCTGGTTCCAAAACAAAATAGTACAGGTGGAAAAAGTTGTCTCGGCTCTCTATCGAAGAATGGTAATCGCGAATTAAGAGCATTACTTATTCACGGCGCTCGCGCAGTGGTTCGGTGTGGAGCTAACAAAGTGGATTCTATGGGAGCATGGTTGAGAGGACTCATTGCACGCCGAGGCAAAGCAAAAGCGATTGTCGCTCTTGCAAACAAGCTCGGTCGGGTAGCATGGCACATCTTGGTGAAAAATAGTGAATACGATATTAATCAGGCCTTTAAGCCTGTTTGATAAAAAATAGCAAGTTCTAAAGAGTTATCCTAGAGAAGCAACTGAGTTTGCAATAGCTGATGAATAAACGGTGAACCATCCTTACTACACTCTGATAACGCAACATGGTTATTGAAACCGAGGCTTTGAAAAGACAGTGAGGGGCGGATTACATCATGGCGCAGGTTTATTATCGACCTAGAAAGACGTCGGATATATGTTAGCGACCGTATCATTCAATTAGCCATTGCATCCTGAGGTGCGTCCATATATGTTGC
>NZ_JAWOVO010000107.1:0-1244 GCF_033339955.1 Vibrio sp. 1731
TGATGCGCCCTTCTAAAGTAATTTCGCAATCAGACGCGAGAGGGAAATAATCATGAATGGCCTGCCCCAGCACGCGAACTTGTTCGGGAGAAAGATCGGTCGGCGTTCCACCACCAATGTAAACCGCATGGAAGATGCCTCTTTGCGTCCAAGGGAGTGCCGCTTTCTCCTTCAACTCCTGCATTAAAGCAGCGAAGTACTCATCGACAAGTTTGCGACTGGCCGCATTCTGAAAGAAGTTACAAAAAGTGCAGCGAACACGGCAAAATGGTACGTGAATGTACAAACAGCGTTTGTTGTTTCTCGCGTTTCGGTCAGAAGTAATGCTCGACAAAACCCCTGCTTGTTGAGGTGGCGGTACTGGCACACTCGCTCCGCCAGCATGAGCCGAGTGCTTCTTCACAAAAGCAAATCTCAGGGGGTCAGGGCTATCGCTGCCCAGAACTGATTCGTCAAATTTATCAATATCGACGCTCATATATACTCACTTAAACCCCACCACATAAGGGATAGAGGCTAATCTCAAAAAAACTGCAAGGATCATAATTTGACCGTAATGATAATGCAATTGATAATTGATCTTATTTCTATTGTAAGTAATAATCGCCTCAAGTTTTCATAGTTCTACCGAGAATAACCCGTGAACGTACAAAGATATGTCATTGCAGGAGGCGCATCTCTCGTCATTCATGCCGCACTTCTTTTTGTCTCGCAAGAGAACAAAGTGTTCGCAATGCCTGCTGGAAACCCAGCAAGCTCGGTAAGCCTCAACCTTGTATCTGCACCACCGCCAACGCTCGAAAAGCCCACACCAGAGAATGTGGAACCACCAAAAGAGCCACGGCCTCAAAAACAGCCTGAGCCAGAAAAGAAGGTCGTTAAGAAGCAGGTTGTCAAAAAAGAGGCGGTGAAGAAAAAGGTGGTCGAGAAAAAGCCAGAGCCAATTAAGCAACCTAAGAAAGTGGAACCAACCAAAACGGTTGCCAAGCAAGAAACTCAGCCCAAAGCCGAACCGAAGAAAAAAATAGAACCGGTGAAGAAAGATACGGTTACTCAGCTAACTGCATCAGCGAGCCAATCCAAAGGGGCAACGTCTCAGCCTATTTTGGTCGACAAACCAACGTTTGTGAGTCAACCAACGCAGCCCCGCTATCCAAGATCTGCGCAAAGACGCGGTATCGAAGGCGCAGCCTTGTATGAGGTATGGCTCGATGAGAATGGCAACCAAATCAAACATGTTTTGC
>NZ_JAWOVO010000108.1:0-1227 GCF_033339955.1 Vibrio sp. 1731
TTTAGTGGTATTGGGCGTCATGGTGGCGTTGGGGATTCAGTGGGGCGTTGGCAAATATTATGAGTATCAACAAGATCTTCAACAAGAGCGACTCGATTATCTAACAACGTACATTTCCGATCTAGATAAGCGGATAGAAGCGATGAAGATCGCGGAGCTTGAACACAGCAAAATCTTGGAACGCTTGAAAGTTGTGGAAGCGTTGCAAAATGGTCGGAATAAAACCACTGATTTTATGAACCTCATGCCTGCTGTTATTCCAGAAGGCGTATATGTCGACAAGATCAAAATGAACGATCTAGAAATTGAAATCTCAGGTATTTCAGACAGTACACCTCGGCTAGCAACCATGCTCGATAACATGGAGCGTTCTGCCAAGCTACTGGACGTTGAAATGCACTCTATCGTGCACGGAAAAGCCCGTTTCGGTAAAGAGTTTCAGACCTTTAAAGTGTCCTTCATGTTCAACACGGTAGAAGAGAAGAAAGAGGGAAAACAACATGGTTAATTGGCAAGATCTAGAAATGGATGAGATTGCTGAATGGCCATTACTGCCTCAGCTTGTAGTGATCTGCCTGCTTGTTCTTCTTATCCAAGGGTTTGGTTATTGGTTTTACTTAAAGCCAGAAGAGGCTCGCTTGAACAATTTGATTCAAGAGGAGCAAACATTAAAAGTGGCATTGCGCATAAAAGCCAACAAGGTGGCTGCATTGCCTCAATTGCAATCTCAACTGGACGAGCTCACTACGCGTTATGAGTTGCTGTTGCAACAACTACCGGCACAAAAAGAGTTGGCCACAATGTTGGCGTCGGTAAACGAACTCGGTATCGACAACAAGTTAACGTTTACTCGAATCGATTGGGGAGAAAAGCAATCTGAAAACTTCCTGTATCGATTGCCACTAAATATCGAGCTAACAGGTGATTTCCACGATATCGGTCGTTTTTCACAGGCCATTGCCACACTGCCACGCATCATCACCTTTAAAGACGTGACTTGGCAGCGTGTCAGCCAAGAGAGTGAAACTTTGCACTTCCGAGTGAGAGCAAACACTTATCAGTTCAAGCCTGAGGAAAAGAAAGATGGGAAATAAATCTTTGCTGACGGTGTTGGTAAGCGCTCTATTGGTCGGGTGCCAGGCGAATGATGAATCATTAACGGATTTTATTCGTGGTGTTGAGAGCCAGGCACGGCGAGATGTGGAGACGCTCAAACCTGCTGACAAA
>NZ_JAWOVO010000109.1:0-1226 GCF_033339955.1 Vibrio sp. 1731
TTTTGCTATGCCCGGTAAACGAATAGCAAAGCCATTTTTGTATCCTGCACCGTAAGCGGCGAGGTCACCGGTGATTTGAATGTTCTCGACCACACCTTCCATACGCGTTTCTGTGATTCGGAACTGAATGACGACGTCGTTCATGTCGTAGTCTGCGGTGTATGGCCAGTTATCCTCAAACGCTACCGTTGCGTAGCCTTCTGCACTTGGGAAATGCTGAACAGATACGCCATTTTCGGTGATAGTGATTGGATGATCTTCCACTTCGCCGGAGGTTGAGCCGCCATCGTATTTGAGCCCCGTTTGTTGACTAAAGCGGAATCGGCTCCAACTTGGTCCTGCGGTTGCCAATTCAGAGACGATAAATGGAAGTGTGTTGTTTCCTGCTGCGAGTAACTGGTCTGTAAATACTTGTTCACCTTCATCTGCGAAATCACCGTCGCGGTTCCAGTCAAACCAAGCGGATAAGTAGCCAGAAGTAGACGCTGTCACATTCACCAGTGAACTCAAACCTGGATCGAGTGCGGCAACAAAGCCAACACCATCTTCGTCTGCGGTACCAACTTTGTTGTCGCCAGAAGGTGCAATTTGTCCGTCAGAATCGCCATCAGGCGCAATGACACCAAGCCATGTCGCACCATCGATTTCGTGTCGTGGACCGTTTGAGGAAAGAAGCGTGTGGTAACTGTCTGGAGCATCGCCAAAATCGATTGGGTCATCTTCATCAATAACTGGCGCGTTGGCGCAGCGTGCACCGTCATTTTGGCTTGAACTCGGGCCGTTCGAGACAAACTCAACCGCTGGGACAATGCCCGCGTTGATGTTTGAAGCGTTGTCCGCTGACAAATTAATACGGTAGATTTTTCCGTCTTGATTGCGGGAAACGTAGTAATTGCCGTTGACGTCAAAATAGCCCGCACCAAAGGTACCGGTTTCGCCCGTATCTCCAATCATAGTGGCTTGGCCGTTTGCAGTATTGAATTTGTAGAGAATGCCGGAGTTGTTGTCGATTCCGTAAAGCGAACCGTCGCCAGGATGAAAGGCAAAATCCGTCAAGTTGACGTTTGCGGTCGCGGTAATTTGCGTAAGTGTTAGCGTCGCATTTGGATCGGTATCTAACGGTGATAAATCAATGGAAAATAATCCTTTGCCTTTTCGATATAAGTAGTAAACGTGATTATAAACATCACAAACAAAAAACGTATGGCTAGGCAAACCAGCGACAT
>NZ_JAWOVO010000110.1:0-1214 GCF_033339955.1 Vibrio sp. 1731
CTACTGAATACGCGCGCAGACCACTTGCTCGATGCCAAACCTTTGTTCCGAGCTGGCCACATCGAAGTGGCCGAAGTGGAAGGTATGTCTTTCCCGGTCAAACTGGACACCGGTGCGGATGTCAGTTCTATCAATGCTAAGGACATCAAACTGTTCCAAAAAGATGGCAAAGACATGGTGAGCTTTACCTACGAAAATGACCTCGGTATGCAAAAAGCCTTTACTCGCGAAGTGGTAGACGTAATGAAAATTACTGCGAAAAAAGGCGAGAAAGCAAACGTCCGTCCGGTGGTGGAAATGCACGTCAAACTGGGTGAGTTAGAGAAGAAAATTCGCGTGAATTTGCAAGATCGCGGACGCTTTCATTACAGCATGATTTTGGGTAAAAACTTCTTAAAGCACGGTGCGTTAGTAGCGAGTGAAACCAATTACATCGTGACGAAAAAACCAGATTACGAAAAATAGTCGAACCGTCGCCTAACCTAATTGCCAATACCCAAAGTCCGCTCTGAGAATCTTGTGGCTTTGGGTATAATTCTAGGTTTAGGATGAAGATCGCGTAAGCGTCGATGCTGCTGAATGTGCGGCATTTTTTATGCCGAAATGAATAGGAGCCAAATTGAAAACTAAGCTGATTACCCGTGAAGGTTATAACAAACTCAAGCAAGAGCACGATTACCTCTGGAATGAAAAGCGTCCAGAAATCACCAAGATCGTGACGTGGGCGGCCAGCCTTGGCGATCGTTCGGAAAATGCTGACTACACCTTCAATAAACGACTGCTGCGTCAAATCGATCGACGCGTTCGTTTTCTCAGAAAGTTTTTACCTGAAGTCACCATCGTTGATTACTCACCTCAACAAGAAGGCAAAGTCTTTTTTGGTGCTTGGGTCGAGATTGAAAACGAAGCCGGTGATGTGAAGAAGTTCCGCATTGTGGGGCCAGAAGAAATATATGGCGATGCCAAAGATTACATCTCCATTGATTCCCCTATGGCCAGAGCCATGTTGAAAAAGCAAGTGGATGAAGAATTTACCGTTCGAACGCCGGAAGGTGACAAAGAGTGGTTCATTAATTCGATTGAATACAACAAGCAAAGCGCAGAATCTTAACTTCCTCGACCTTGAAACATTCGGCGAGCGAAGTGCGTTTGCCAATGATGTTGACCTATTTTTTTATGCGCCCTCATTTGAGGGCGCGAGCTGTATTTACTGG
>NZ_JAWOVO010000111.1:0-1197 GCF_033339955.1 Vibrio sp. 1731
ATATGAAATGTTCATTGGATTTTGCTTGTTTCATTTGATCTTACTCGTCCAGAGCTCACAAGCGAAAATGATCTCGCTAATTTATCACCTTTGTGAACTCGCTCCAAACACAAAATCTTTTGCTGGTAGGGTGTTAGATCAAAATACGATGTCTATTTAACACTGTAGCCCGAATTTTGCAGACATGAGTTGCGTTATCTATGGCTAGTGGTGTTTTTGGTTTTGTTAACTTTGTCCGACTAAACCGTACTTTCTAACCATGCCTCGTAGCTGGTGATAGCTTAATCCCAGCAATTCGGCAGCTTGTCGTTGGTTGAATTTTGCTTCCTCCAAGGCTCGATTGAGAAGATTGATATCTTGCTCCTCTTGCCACTGTTTGTAGTCGAGAGGAAAGTGGATCGAAGTCGTTTGAGACGAGGCTTCTTCCTGAGGCTCTTCGTTTGCCGCAGTATGACCAAGCGCATTGTTCCAACCAGTGGCAAAAGGGTTAAAAATCAGCTCATCAATCGGTTCTGCATTTAGTCCGTGTTGATAGATAGCGCGCTCAATTACGTTTTTTAGCTCACGCACATTACCTGGCCACGAGTAATCGAGTAGGGTTTGTTGCGCTTGATGAGTGAAACCAACGAAGTATTCGAGTTGCAACTCTCGACACATTTTCATTGCATAATGTTTGGCAAGCGACAGGATATCTTCTTTGCGTTCTCGCAATGGTGGCAACATGATAACGTCAAAGGCTAGACGATCGAGTAAGTCGGCGCGGAAATCACCTTTCTCAGCCAGTCGTGGCAAATCTGCATTGGTAGCACACACTAAGCGCACATCCGCGTTAAGAGCGGTATGACCACCGACGCGTTCGTATTCACCGTATTCAATCACTCGCAGCAGCTTCTCTTGAACAAGTAAAGGCGCAGTTGCCAACTCATCCAAGAACAAGGTGCCACCTTCCGCACGTTCAAAACGGCCTTTATGTTTGCCTTTTGAACCAGTGAACGAGCCGGATTCATGGCCGAACAACTCGGAGTCAATCAAACCTTCGCTTAAGGTCGCACAGTTGAGAGAAAGAAGTGGCTTATCCCAACGTTTTGATAAGTAATGCAAACGTTGAGCGATCAGTTCTTTACCGGTACCTCGCTCACCAATAATGAGGACGGGACGTTCAATTGGGGCGAGTTGTGATACTTTATCCAATACAGC
>NZ_JAWOVO010000112.1:0-1192 GCF_033339955.1 Vibrio sp. 1731
TTTGTTAAACAGACCGTAACTTTCCCGATAGAAATGAATAGACTATCCAAATTAGCAAAGTCTAAAGTGGGTTTACCCCATAGGCTTAGATTAAAACAATGACTATTCCCAAAATTTGAAGCAGTAGCCAAGCGATGCTTTATCGCCTACTCCCTAAAAATAACCACTAACAACGTGATTAGATAGGCACTGATTACCAGTGATAAAAACCTACGACTTCTGACAGGGAATAACGTCATCTTGGCAAAAATTTGAGAGGTTAAACACTATGGCGACAATGAAGGATGTTGCCCAGCTTGCGGGAGTGTCGACAGCTACGGTATCTCGAGCATTAATGAATCCAGAAAAAGTCTCTTCTTCAACAAGAAAAAGAGTCGAAGATGCCGTCCTTGAAGCGGGCTATTCTCCAAATTCATTAGCGCGTAATCTACGTAGAAACGAATCAAAAACGATTGTTACCATCGTTCCTGACATCTGTGATCCTTACTTTTCTGAAATCATTCGTGGTATCGAAGACGCCGCTATGGAACATGGCTACCTCGTACTGCTCGGTGACAGCGGCCAGCAGAAAAAGCGTGAAAGCTCGTTTGTGAATCTAGTGTTCACCAAACAAGCCGATGGCATGTTACTGCTTGGCACCGACCTGCCATTTGATGTCAGCAAGCCAGAACAGAAAAACCTGCCACCAATGGTCATGGCTTGTGAGTTTGCGCCAGAGCTAGAATTACCAACCGTGCACATTGACAACCTAACGTCTGCTTTTGAAGCGGTCAATTACCTAACTCAACTTGGCCATAAACGCATAGCACAAATTTCAGGGCCAGACACAGCGGTATTGTGTCAGTTCCGCCAGCAAGGTTATCAACAAGCCTTGCGGCGCGCGGGGATCAGTAAAGACCCACAATACAGTGTTATCACTGAGTTTTCTTTTGACGGCGGCGCGAAAGCTGTACGTAAGTTGCTAGAACTTCCAGAGCCACCAACTGCGATTTTCTGCCACTGTGACACCATGGCAATCGGCGCAATCCAAGAAGCGAAACGACTCGGTCTGCGCGTTCCGCAAGATTTGTCAGTGGTTGGTTTCGATGATATCAACTTTGCTCAATACTGCGATCCACCGTTAACGACCATTTCTCAACCTCGTTATGAAATTGGCCGCCAAGCGATGCTTATGATGCTTGAACTACTTAAA
>NZ_JAWOVO010000113.1:0-1192 GCF_033339955.1 Vibrio sp. 1731
CATATTTACGACGATTCATTTTGGTAACCTTTAAATCAATAAGATGCTTAATGCCCTTTTAATAAACCACATTTAAAAACCATTGTAAATATAAAAACAAAAATATAAATCAAACAAAAATTTTTTAATCATTAAAAACTTCCACACTTTTTAAGTTTGGTTTAAAATTGGAGTATTGGCAATTGTACATCTAATAGGAATAAAACTAATGACATTGACTGAAAAACAAGAAGCAGCCATAGAAATATTTAATAGTCGCAATAATATCCGAGGCTTAGAACTATCTCTGGGAGAGTTAGAAGCAATCCGTGATAGAGTTAGCCACGTTATAGATGAGCTTAATACTGCGCAAGAAGTGAAGGCTGTTGAAGCAGCCATACACGCTTTACAAGTAATTGACTTTGAAATCCCTCACGAACTCGAAAAAAAGTATAAAATTTTAACAGGTTCAAAGTCTTCTACCGCAACGAAGCGAAAACCAGCACCACTTGTTAAATTTAAAGTAGGAGAAGATGTTTTTAAAGAAAGATCCCAAGGTAAAGCATCACGTGAACTGGCGGCAGCAATTGAAAGATACAATAGTGAAAATGGTACAAAACTGACTAAGAAAGACTTTAAAACCGATGAAATCGTTGAGGATGACAACCTTTAGTTTAAGAGTTTAAGTCTAAATATCATTAAGTATCACCATTCGTTTACTGGAGTTATGATCACGTACTCATCTATTGAAACTCTCGCTCAAAGAGCGAGTCTACCTACTGATGCATAGTACCTCGCAAGTGGCATATAGATTTAATGCTTAATTTTGAGTGTCCACTTCTCCATTTATTATTATATATACATTTGAGAATGTGGACACATAGGTCGATAGCCATTCAAAGGTTAACTTTTACTCAAAATGAACAACCAGCAAATTTAGCATGCTACCGCATGCATATTTCAATAATTCAATGACAATTAAGAGTTTATGTTTAGGAATACAGGCTCTCAGTGTCCACATCTACATTTCTCTATTATATATACAATACAGAAATGGACACATTGTTATACGATCATAAGTCAAAGTAAGTCATATTTCTAAACTTAAATACACTAAGTTACAACCTGAACAGTTCGTTATACATGGGAGTAATATTATTTAAATAATATTATTAACAACGTAAGAACTCATTTAGCCTTTATATTTTAATTT
>NZ_JAWOVO010000114.1:0-1190 GCF_033339955.1 Vibrio sp. 1731
TATGAATTAGTCGAAGATCTTAGCAACAACACCAGCACCTACTGTACGGCCACCTTCACGGATCGCGAAACGTAGACCTTCGTCCATTGCGATTGGTGCGATTAGCTCTACAGTCATCTGTACGTTGTCGCCTGGCATTACCATTTCTACGCCGTCTGGTAGCTGGATGTCACCAGTTACGTCAGTTGTACGGAAGTAGAATTGTGGACGGTAGCCTTTGAAGAATGGAGTGTGACGACCACCTTCATCTTTAGACAGTACGTATACTTCTGATTCGAACTTAGTGTGTGGAGTGATTGAACCAGGCTTAGCTAGTACTTGACCACGTTCAACTTCGTCACGCTTAGTACCACGTAGAAGTGCACCAACGTTCTCACCTGCACGGCCTTCGTCTAGAAGCTTACGGAACATCTCAACACCAGTACATGTAGTTGTAGTAGTGTCTTTGATACCTACGATAGCAACTTCGTCACCTACAGTTAGGATACCACGCTCGATACGGCCAGTTACTACTGTACCACGACCTTGGATTGAGAATACGTCTTCGATAGGCATTAGGAATGGCTGATCTACCGCACGCTCTGGCTCAGGGATGTAAGTATCTAGAGCTTCTGCTAGTTCAACGATTTTCGCTTCCCACTGCTCTTCGCCGTTTAGTGCGCCTAGTGCAGAACCTTGGATAACTGGTAGGTCATCACCTGGGAAATCGTATTCAGATAGAAGTTCACGAACTTCCATTTCTACTAGTTCTAGTAGCTCTTCATCGTCAACCATGTCACATTTGTTCATGAATACGATGATGTATGGGATACCAACCTGACGGCCTAGTAGGATGTGCTCACGAGTTTGTGGCATTGGGCCATCTGTCGCAGCAACAACTAGGATACCACCGTCCATCTGTGCAGCACCAGTGATCATGTTTTTAACATAGTCAGCGTGTCCTGGACAGTCAACGTGTGCGTAGTGGCGTGATGGAGTGTCGTACTCAACGTGAGAAGTTGCGATTGTGATACCGCGCTCACGCTCTTCTGGAGCGTTATCGATAGATGCGAAGTCTTTAGCTACACCGCCGTAAACTTTAGCAAGAGTAGTACAGATAGCTGCAGTTAGAGTTGTTTTACCGTGGTCAACGTGGCCGATAGTACCAACGTTAACGTGCGGTTTCGTACGTTCAAATTTTTCTTTAGACA
>NZ_JAWOVO010000115.1:0-1186 GCF_033339955.1 Vibrio sp. 1731
CTTGTAATACGTTGATAAACTGCGGCAGTTCGTCTAATGAGGTGCGACGTAGAAAACCGCCAAACGGAGTAATACGAGGGTCGTTTTTCGTGGCTTGCTTGATGTTTGGGCCTTGATCCATCGTCGTCATCGAGCGGAACTTCCAAACTTCGATTTTTCGACCGTCCAAACCATAACGATGCTGCTTAAATATTACAGGGCCTTTTGACGTCAACTTAATACCAATGGCGATAGCAAGCAGGATTGGTGATATCAACACTAAGATAATGCTAGAGAACAAAATGTCTTCGAAGCGTTTAATCCAGGATGAAACGCCAGCAAAAGGCGTATCGAACACGCTGAGAGTTTGAACTTGACCAATTTGATCCCAGCGAGAATGGAGCAGGTTGTAAGTAAAGAAATCCGGGATCAGATAAGTGTTCGCTGTGGTGTCGGAGAACTGGTTCAGGATGGAAGCAATGCGCTCTTTAGCATGCATTGGCATCGCAATGTATACGTAATCGACTTCTCCTCGTTTTGCCCGTTCTAACGCTTGGTTTACCGCGCCTTTGATTGGGTATTCGGAGCTAGGCAATCTGTCGCTAGAGCGTTCGTCATAGAAGCCGTCAAATAGAACACCATGCTCGGTGTGGTTTTGAATCTCGTTGGCAAGGGTAATGCCGTGAGGGGTCTGGCCGATGATGATAGCGGTGCGTGTGTTGAAGCCCATTTTTCGCAAATAGGCCAAAACGGTACGAAAGGTTACTCGCCACGCCAACAGTAATGCCGGCGTAATAGTAACCCATAACGCTAAGATACTGCGGTCAAACAAAGGGTAAACTTCGGAAAAGTAAAGCACCATGAAAAGTAGGGCGCTTGTCATTAACCACGACATGCAAACAATGAACATTTGCTCTCTAAATGAGCTTGTCCGCCATGAGCGATATAGGTTGCCGCTCTCCGCCATAAACAAAAATGAAATACCCCCGACGAAGGACAAGATGACGTAGTCCTTATCCATCGAGGTATTTGTGTCTTTCAATACTAGGAGCAGCATAAAGGTGACAATGACAGCAAGATCTGAGAGGCGATATAAAAAAGCGAACTCCATCTCATAAGAACGAATTAGTCCTTTGTGTTTCATGACCTAGTTTCCCTTCTAGCACGCTACCGCCATTGGGGTGATTGCCCAATAGCCGTGTCGCGA
>NZ_JAWOVO010000116.1:0-1184 GCF_033339955.1 Vibrio sp. 1731
CAACACCTGACTCTTTATAGCAACTATTTATATAATTGAGTTCTTTGTAGAGCTCGCTAGCAATCAGCGGATTTTCTAACCTATCTTTTGCGAAGTCATAACTTAATATACTTGTCGCATATTGGATATAACGTAACATAAACTCTTTATCAGCTTCTGTTACTTCTAGGTGGTTAACGACTTTATCGACATCATCTCTGATATTATTTTTATTTAAGTCGATGCCTAATAAAGTGTCAGAAACATCTTTGAGTATACGAGGGTTATATACATACTCCTCTAGTTGGGCGCTCATCGCTGGTTTTTCTACTTCAGCATAGGAATGGTAAGCGTTACCAAAAAACAAAAATATCGACACGAAAATATGTTTACATTTCATTGGTTGAGACAACTAATTTATACATTACAGAAATAATATTCACAAAAATAAAAGCTTAGTAAAAACTAAGCTTTTAAATACCACATAAGATTGAGCACATGAATATTAAAATTACAACAGCAAATAGTGGATTGCTCATTACTCTATAGTTAATACAACTCGACGGTTACAGCCTGACAGCTTATTCTCGTTCACCTTACATATAGGCGCAGACTCCCCAAAGGCCTTTTCCACGATTCTGTTGCCAAGCCCCAGATCTTTCTTTAAATACTTTGAGGCAGTGCTTGCACGTCGAAGGGATAAACTTTTGTTGTAAGCCTGGCTTCCGACATCATCCGTGTGCCCTTCAACGAGAATACGTTTGTCTTCGTTAACCAGTTCTAAATACTTTGATATAGCTTGTTTATGTACGTTTGTTAGATAGTGCTCATTAGTATCATAGTGTAGAACTAACGACATTGAGTTCTTATCAAATGTGCAACTTTCCGTGGCGTTTGTAGCTTCAACCTTTTCAATTTTTTCATCTTGCACAATGGAAAGATCCTCATTAATTACTGATGCGAGTTTTCCATCCACCTGAGTAATTTTTGTATCAGAGCTTTTCAAAACTTTTGAAGTAACATAGTTTTCACTTTGGTTGATACAATTAGCGAGCGCGACATTTGAAGTAAAAATAATCGCAAATGGTATTAACTTTTTCATTTTAATCTTTTAATCGTCCTGTTTCTTCGTTAATCAGATTTAATATATATTTGTAAACGTCTTTACCATTTTTCGCATGATAAATGTTTTTCTCACCAACGCA
>NZ_JAWOVO010000117.1:0-1182 GCF_033339955.1 Vibrio sp. 1731
GCTTCTTCTTGGAACGAACCAATGTGCATCACCAAACGAACCGAAACTTCTTGGTCTTGAGTTGGATAGATGTGGTATTTCATTCCATTGGATAGCTGATTAACGTGCCAGTTGGCATCAGGCTGAATCGGCGTGGATTGTTGTGTCAGAGCACACCCTGACAACAATAACGCGGGGACTAACAATATACTGCGCATAACTATTGCCCATAACTATGATTAAGCCGATCAATATAATCCTCGTTCCATGACCTTCACATTTTTAATGGATTATTTACTACTCAAATGTGATCTTTATCACTACTTAATGAAATCAATTATCATTTACAAAACACGACAAATCCTTACTTTACAAATACATAAAACAAGCCGCTCTCGTATTAGGTTCTTATTTCTTATAAAGCTCAAATTCGCGACATAGCGCCAGTATTTATTTTGAGCAGTAAAATATAATCAATCGATGATTTCGGCGTCAAAACCGCTTTTCAGCGACGACGCCGGATCATATACGAATGAAAATAACCAATAACAAACTACCCCGCGCTTTAGGTAAATGGGCATTAAGCCCGACACTTAACGCCGCATGGGTACAAAAAATCTATTAATCGCTGCTATGTTCAAAAATTTATCACTGAAGAATAAACTGGCTATCTCAGCCAGTGCTGCCATCATCCTTGGGGGCGTGTTAGTCGAAGGCTTGTCTTTTCGAGATTCGTTACAACGGTTGGATGCGGAAGTTGCCCAGCGTCTGGAAAGCACCAGCGCGTCATACAACCAGTACGTAAGTGATTGGCTACTCTCTAAAGAGCGAGCACTCACCTCCCTTTCTGCTGAGTCAGAAAAACGAGCCATCGTGACGCACTTGAAGCAGGTACGAGATTCCGGCGCGTTCGATAACGTCTTCCTCGCTTACCCAGACGGCTCACAAGACAACGCCAATGGGGTGATTTTACCGCCAGGCAATAATGACCCTCGCAAGTGGGGCTGGTACACCAACGCCATTGCCAATCCATCGAAAGTCTTTATGGATAACCCGACCGTTGCTGCTGCAACTGGTGCGAATGTAGTGTCGCTCGGTAAGGCGTTACAACTGCACGGCCAAACAACTGTACTGGGTGCAGATGTCGAAATTGGAGATATTTTAAACAGCCTCAACCAAGTGATCCTACCGGGTGAAGGCTAC
>NZ_JAWOVO010000118.1:0-1181 GCF_033339955.1 Vibrio sp. 1731
ATACTCGCTTCGCCCAATCTTGCAAAGATAAGCGTTCACCTTGGCAACCGATTTGCAGCATCAAACCTTTTTCACGACCAGAGATGATCACTTTGTTCCAGTTGTCACGCCAGCATTCTAGTTCACAGTTATCCATTGGGTCAGAATCTGACAACGCCGCCCACGTTAGGAAAAGATCTAAGAAACGAACTTGCTCTTCGCTAACACCAACGGCACTGAATGGGTTCACATCTAATGAGCGCACTTCAATGTATTCCACGCCCGCGCGACTCAATGCATCTGATGGCTTCTCACCACTTTTCGCTACGCGTTTCGGACGAATTGGTGCGTACAATTCATTTTCAATCTGGAGAATGTTGGTATTGAGCTGACGGTACTCACCATCCACTTTTACTCCAATTTTTGCGAATTCTTCAGATGGTCGACGAATCGCATCACCTAAACCTTCAAGATATTGATCAATACTGTTGAAACCAATTTTCAATACGCTTTGAGCACTGTTGGTATAACCAAGATCACTCAAGCGAAGAGACGTCGCTTTAGGGAGATACAGTGTCCCACCGATGCTTTCAAACGGAAGTTTAGTCTCACGGCCTTGAATGAACGAACCACATAACGCTGGCGATGCACCAAAGAAGTAAGGCATCATCCAACCAAAACCGTAATAGTTACGAATCAAAGCACAGTAAGCGGCTGATTTAGTGTCTTGGCGAGCTTGCTCATCCTGCTCACCATAAAGCGCATCCCAAAATGACTCAGGGAATGAAAAGTTGAAGTGAACACCAGAAATAATCTGCATCAAGCTACCGTAACGGCGTTTTAGCCCCTCACGGTACAATGTTTTCATTTTCGCCGAGTTCGATGAACCGTACTGAGCAAGCTGAATATCATCTTCACTGCCGACATAACATGGCATAGAAAGCGGCCACATCTTTTCTTCGCCCATTTTGGTTTGAGTGAAATGGTGAATGTCTTTCAGTTGCGCCATCAATTCTGGAATGTCATGAGAAACCGGAGTGATGAACTCCAGCAACGATTCAGAAAAGTCGGTGGTGATCCATTTGTTTGTGAACGCTGAGCCCAACCCCTCTGGATGAGGTGTTGTTGCTAGGTGTCCATCCTGACGATAGCGCAAAGTTTCTCGCTCAACACCGCGTCCAAACTGCTTAAATACTTCGGGG
>NZ_JAWOVO010000119.1:0-1176 GCF_033339955.1 Vibrio sp. 1731
TACGTAGAGAAAGTGAATGCGAGTTATATTCTCGAAACAAATAAGTGAATACAAATGTAGAAAATAAAGGCTCCCAATTAGGAGCCTTTATTTGTTATTACCTTGTTATCAAGCAGTGCGGTAACGCTCTAATACTTCACCGAGAGAAACCGACGCTTTGGTTAAGTTCGCGACACCAACAGTAGACTGCTCCGCCACCTCTCGAATTGTGCTGGACTGAGTACGGATATCAGCAAGCTCAGAGGCGATATCATTCGCAACCGCACTTTGTTCCTCCGCGGAAGTGGAGATTTGAATGCTCATGTCCATCAATGAACGAGCCGAGTCCGCAATCGCTGTAACATCTTGACCAATTTCATCGATCAACTGGCTGCTTGTTTGGGCTTGCTTGACCGTTCTGCCAGTAATCGAAGCGATGTTTTGGCTTTCCGATTGCAGCTTCTCAATCATGGCTTGGATTTCTACCGTGGCTTGTTGTGTACGACTTGCCAGCGTTCGGACTTCATCGGCTACAACGGCAAAACCACGGCCTTGTTCACCAGCGCGCGCAGCTTCAATGGCAGCGTTAAGCGCAAGCAAGTTGGTTTGTTCCGCGATGTCTTGGATAACGTCAACCACAACGCTAATGTTAGACGCATCTTGTTCCAGTTCTGTCACCATGTTGCCAACCGATTGAATCGCCAATGATGCTTCGTGGATTTGGTTAATACATTCTTGAACGACACCGCGGCCTTCTTTCGCATCGTGAGAAGCACTGTTTGCTGTTTCTGACGCGGCTTCGGTGTTGCTGGCGACTTCATTTACTGTCGCTTGCATCTCGTTCATTGCTGTTGCGATAAGGTTTAGCTGAACTTGTTGTTCATCCATGCCGGTTGAAGTTTGTTCGGAAATCGCGCTCACTTCTTCAATGGCGGTGCCTACTTGAGCTGTGGTTGACGAGATACTGTCGACCAAAGTAAGCAACTTCGCTTGCATATCAACGCAGGCATCTGCCAAGGTGCCAAGCTCATCATGACCAATTTTGTTACGTGGAAGCTGGTAAGTTAGATCGCCTGACGCGATTTTTGATGCCATGTTTACCACGTAATTTAGTGGTGTGCAGATCTGTTTGGTTAGGAATAGGCCTAGCGTAAAACTCAATGCCAATAGCGCGACGATAGCAATAACGCTGTAGGT
>NZ_JAWOVO010000120.1:0-1174 GCF_033339955.1 Vibrio sp. 1731
CATCGGCGGAGGGATGGTTGGGTTGGCGCTTGCCGCCGCATTCAAAGACAGTGACCTGCGTATCGCCGTGATCGAAGGTAACGTGCCAGATGAAACGTTGAATGAACTGCCTGATGTGCGAGTTTCTGCACTGAGCCGCTCAAGTGAAACCATTTTACGTAAGCTAGGAGCTTGGCAGGGTATTGAGCAACGCCGTGCTGCACCTTACTACGGGATGGAAGTGTGGGAGCAAGACAGCTTCGCAAAAATAGAGTTTGATGCACAAAGTATGGCGCAACCTGATTTGGGTCACATCGTTGAAAATCGCGTGATTCAGTTAGCGTTGTTGGAACAAGTGCAAAAGCTAGAGAATGTGACGCTATTCATGCCAGCGCGCTGTGCGACACTCGCGGTCGGTGAACAAGAGAGTTGGTTAACGCTCGATAACGGCCAAGCGATGACAGCGAAGCTGGTGGTGGGCGCAGATGGCGCGAATTCGTGGCTGCGTAACCAGATGGATATTCCTTTGACGCATTGGGACTACGGTCACCATGCGTTGGTTGCTAATGTGAAAACAGCGGATCCGCACCACAGCATCGCGCGTCAGATTTTTACACCTCACGGGCCTTTGGCATTCTTGCCGATGTCTCAACCAAACATGTGTTCTATCGTCTGGTCTACAGCGCCAAACCGAGCGGAAGAATTGCTGGCCATGAGTGATGAAGCGTTCAACAAAACGCTAACCAGCGAATTCGATGCTCGTTTAGGCGTGTGTGAAGTGGTGGGAGAGCGAGCGGCGTTTCCGCTAAAAATGCGTTATGCCCGAGACTTTGTAGTTGAGCGTGTTGCACTGGTTGGCGATGCGGCTCATACCATCCACCCATTAGCAGGCCAAGGCGTGAATCTCGGCTTATTGGATGCAGCCAGTCTGGCGCAAGAAGTACTGACTCTTTGGAAACAAGGGCAAGACATTGGTAGTAAACGCAATCTGCGTGGCTATGAGCGTTGGCGTAAGGCTGAAGCGGCGAAGATGATTGCGGCGATGCAAGGTTTCCGTGATTTATTCTCTGGTGGCCATCCAGCGAAAAAACTGGTTCGCGGTATTGGCTTGAGTTTAGCGGGACAATTACCGGGTGCTAAAGATGAGATCATGAAGCGTGCACTGGGTTTGAAGGGGCACCTACCAGAACTGGCT
>NZ_JAWOVO010000121.1:0-1174 GCF_033339955.1 Vibrio sp. 1731
GTTGTTTAATCCGGAAAAGTATCAACAAGAAGAGGTAATTGCTTGGTTCAACTTCTACTTTGAACGTCAGTATCCAGGAGAGTTAAACAAAGAGCTACGTGAGCGTTTGCTAGTGCATACTAAAAACTTACTAGAGAACGACGAGAAAGGCTTCTCAATGGATGCGACTGCTATTAGTGCAGCACGAGAAGTTCTAACGCAAATGTCACTTCCAGAGCGTGCATATCAGCGTATGAAGATGCAGTTTGCTAAAAGTCACGTTCCGTCTTTCCGTTTAACAGACGTGTTAGGACCTAAAGGTTTAGAACAATTTGAGCGAGCAAGTGGAAAACCTCTATCGCAAGGTATTTCCGGTTTTTATACCTACAACGGTTTTCACAGCATTTTCCAAATTCAGATTAATCGCACCGTCAAAGGTTTGATGGAAGAAAACTGGGTGTATGGGGATGATCTAAAAGCTCATGAAATTGATCATGATAGTGCTATTCAGGGGGTTCAAGCCCGCTATTATCAAGATTATGTCAATGAGTGGAAAACTCTGATAGAGGATATTCAGCTTAAACAAGCTCCGAGTTTGGCTTTAGCAACAGAGCAATCAAGAGTTTTATCCGGTGTAGAAAGACCAATTGAATCACTTCTGCGTGCAATACAAAAGGAACTGGGGTTATCGAAAGTAACGTTATCGGAAAATCAAAAGGCAGCAACGGAAGTCGCAGGAAAGGTTGCAAAAGTGAAGTTTTCTAATACGGCAGACAAACTCGATATGTATTTGCCTGAAGAGAATGGATTTAATGTTGCTCTACCAGGTAAAGAAGTTGAATCCCATTTCACCGAAATCTTACGACTTAGTGAACAAGACTTTGATGATATTCAGCAAGCGATGGTGAATTTGCGTTCGTACTTATCTGATTTGTCTAGCTCTGGCAACAATCAAAAAATTTCTTACAAAAGCATATGGGATGGAACGGGGACTCAGGATGGTGCTGCCTCCTTGGCTAGAGCAAAAGATCTCTTACCAAAACCGTTTAATCAATGGTTGGGAGAGTTGTCACAGGAATCGGTTAAGTTTGCAGAAAGCGGCTCTAAAGATCATCTAAATCAGCTTTGGGTGACTAATGTAGTGCGTCCTTATCAGCGGACTATAGCAGGTAGATACCCATTTGAACCTAATGCA
>NZ_JAWOVO010000122.1:0-1172 GCF_033339955.1 Vibrio sp. 1731
GATGGCTTACATCATTGGCGCTGGCGATTTAGTGCAAAAAATCACGGCATCAGTCGGCCTTTCTGTTTCCACTGTTTCTAGCCAAGTTGGCTTTACCATCTTAGTGGGTCTGATTGTTTCTGCTGGCACTGGTGTGGTCGACAAACTGAACCGTGGTTTGTTTATCGGTATGATTGTTGCGCTTGTTTTAACGCTGTTTGCTCTTGCTCCTAGTGTTTCATTCGAAGGCCTAAACGAAGTCGTGAGTAGCGACAAAATGGCACTGATCAAAACCAGCTCTGTGCTATTCACCAGTTTTGGCTTTATGGTCGTCATTCCTTCGTTGGTGACTTACAACAAAGAAGCGAGCAAAACTCAGCTGCGCAACATGATCGTTGTCGGCTCTACGATTCCTTTGGTTTGTTACCTATTGTGGTTGTTTGCGGTTGTGGGTAACTTGCCGCCACATGAGCTGGTACAGTACTCAAACGTCACTGAACTTATCTCGGTTCTTGGTCAACAGTACAATGGCTTGGAGTTTATTCTGTCCATGTTTACTGGTTTGGCGTTGCTAACTTCATTCTTGGGTGTGGCAATGGCGCTTTACGACCAAAACGCGGACTTGCTCAAAACCAGCAAGCCAGTGGTATTCGTCACCACATTTATTCTGCCGCTACTTGGTGCTGTATTTGCTCCGGAACATTTCTTAGCAATTTTAAGCTACGCAGGCATTATTCTTGTGTTCTTGGCGGTTTTTGTTCCATTGTCGATGACAATGAAAGTGCGCCGTGTACCTGTCGAAGACAACAGCGTTTACGAAGCTGGTGGCGGTGTGATGGGCATGAGTATGATCTTCCTGTTTGGCTGCTTCCTACTATTTGCACAAGCTGTGTAATACAAGCACATTGAATACATGAGCCGCCCGTTGAAAAACGAGCGGCTTTTTTAATGGCAATGACATAAGTTTTACGAGAGATGACGGCTTTGACGTCGGGCTGATAATTGTTCATAAGCTCTGACCGAGAGGTGATACTCCTTAGCGAACAACTGACATGTGGTAAGCAGATGCTGACTAATATAGTGATAGTTGTATCGATAAGGGGAGTCGTTGTGTCAAAGCAATTATCTTTTGCCATGGTTGGCGTTATGCTGTCTTTGGGTGTGTTCAGTGCGGAAGCGATGGCAGATCCAAA
>NZ_JAWOVO010000123.1:0-1172 GCF_033339955.1 Vibrio sp. 1731
AATACTTTTACGTCACCGCCTTCTTCTAGACGTTGAGCTAAGAAGCTCGATGCGCCACCGTAACGTTTTTCATCATTGTGGTCATATTCAACCAACCCGACGGTAAGGTGCACTTCTTCATCCACTTCGGCTTGGCTAGAAGCAATAGAGTAAAGACGAGGCGTCAAACGGCGCAATAAACCAACCAACTCACCCGCGGTCAGTTTGGTTTTCTTCTCTGCGAATACATCAACAATTTGAGTGTTGGCTGAGTACTCACGAAGCTTGTCTTTATCTTCCACCAGCTTTTGTAGTTTCTTGCTGCCAGATAACTCGGCAAACTTAGTCACTAGCTGTGGGTTAGATGTCGTGATCTCGAACTTACTCACTAAAGCACTGTGAATAGATAAGCTTTCGCCATCAACGTCAACTGTTTCAACACCAGACAAACCAACTTTACCTAGAATTTCATTAGCAAGCTCAGAGCTGTTTTCGTACCACACACCCAAAGCATCACCAGGTTGGTATGTCAGACCCGAACCATCTAGATCGATTTCAATATGGCGAACATCTTTACCCGAGTCTCGACCCGTGATCTTTTGGCTGGTGAGTAACGTCGCTGTGTATGGATTTTGTTTGTTGTACTGAGAATGTGAAGCTGCCGCTTGTCCTACAGGAAGTTGAACAATTTCCGCTTCATTGCCAGAAGATAGTGTCTCTTTAACTTTACCTAGCGCATTCTTGCGCCATTCTTCCGCTGCCGCTTCGTAATCAACATCGCAGTCAATACGGTCAATAAAAGACGTCGCGCCCAGTTTTGCTAAATACGTGTCAAAGTCTTTACCAGTTTGGCAGAAGAACTCATAACTAGAGTCACCCAATGCAATCACACCATATTGAAGGTTTGATAGCTTAGGTGCTTTCTTAGATTGTAAGAACTCGTGCAACTCAATGGCATTGTCTGGCGCTTCACCTTCACCGTTGGTAGAAGCAACAATGATGACGTGCGTTTCTTTGGCTAAGTTTTTGCCTTTGTAGTCGCTTGCGTCAAACAGCTCTACTGCAATTCCTTCTGCTTTTGCTTCTTGTTCCAACGCTTCAGCAACACCTTTTGCGTTACCGGTTTGAGAAGCAAAAATGATGGTCAACTTACCGGCAGGCTTTGCTGATACTGCGGCAGCTGCTTGGGCGAT
>NZ_JAWOVO010000124.1:0-1159 GCF_033339955.1 Vibrio sp. 1731
TCATCAACTCGTTAATAGATTCATCACTTACCTTTTGCCAAAGGCCAAATTTACGATTAAATTTGAAAAATTCCCCCTAAGAAAAGTGTGCTGATCCAGTTCTCACTTTTGCCTTTTTTTATCACACTCTCGTAACCAAAATTCGACTTTTTCTTTCATTCAAGTTTCGAGTCACTTCACCTATTCGGTCGATTACGCTTTCTTCTCATTTGCACATACGATAATGATAATAATTATCTTTTGTATTGGTTGAGTATTTTTAATGAGTGAGATTAATTTAAGTCACGCCTTTCACAGCGATCCGGTCATCCAGATCCGAGATTTGTGCGTGGACTACATCACCGACAATGGTGACTTTAATGCGGTGAAATCGGTCAGCTTTGATATTGGAAAAGGCGAAGTATTCGGCCTTGCTGGGGAATCTGGATGCGGGAAGAGTACCATCGCTTTTTCGATCAATCGTCTGCACAAGCCGCCCGCGTTTATCTCTGGTGGACAAATTCTGTTCCAAGGTAAGGACATCTTACGTTTGTCCGATAAGGAGCTAAGCGCGCTGCGTTGGAGCGAAATCGCCATGGTATTCCAAAGTGCCATGAACTCGCTTAATCCGGTACTGACCATTCAAGAGCAGTTTGCAGACGTCCTACGTCATCATCAAGGACTCAGCAACGAGCAAGCCAAAGATCGCGCCGAAAAACTGCTCGATTTGGTGAACATCCCTCGAGATCGACTGGGTGAATATCCGCACCAGTTCTCTGGGGGAATGCGCCAAAGGCTGGTTATTGCCATCGCGCTGTCTTTAAACCCTAAGCTCATCATTATGGATGAACCAACGACAGCGCTTGATGTGGTGGTGCAGCGAGAGATCCTGCAACAAATTTATCAGCTGAGAGAAGAATTTGGTTTCTCAGTTCTTTTCATCACCCACGATTTAGCTTTGATGAGCCAACTGTGCGACCGCATCGCCATCATGCGCCATGGTGAGATCGTAGAAGTCAATCACGCTTACGAGATCCGCAATCACCCACAACACCCTTACACGCAAAAATTGTGGGCCTCGTTCCCCAATATTCACGATGTTCACAAGCAGCCAGAGCAACAAGGAGCACCAGTATGAGTCAACCGATCATTCAAATGAAAAACGTGATCAAAGAGTTCA
>NZ_JAWOVO010000125.1:0-1158 GCF_033339955.1 Vibrio sp. 1731
ACTTCTTCGCGATTTATTACTTTGTCGAGCCTATCTAAATTTAGCGACCTAAGCCTCACGCGTCAGCGTGGCAAGATACGCTCGACAAAGAATATCAGACCCGTATTAGCGAGTTTTCACTTCTAACACTTTGGCAGAAAACTGGTACTGCTGAGATTGCGGCACTGCCAGTTTAATGCTCTTACCTTGTTCTGCTTGCTGTGGCCTCAGGTAGGTATCCGCCATTCGTTTGATGGATTGCCAAACCGTGACCTTTTCTTTCGCCAGTTGCTTGCCAGACATATCAAACACTTGTACCTCAACCTCCACCTGAATGACAGATTGAGAGCTTTGGTTGGTGATAGACGTTGGCAGTACCAGTTCACCACCTTCGTAGCTCGCAGAGCCAATCAGTACGTCAACCCCTGAGTCTGACAACTGCATGGTTGGCTTTTTCGCGTTCACAACCACGGTTGTGCCGACGGTTTTTGTTACGACCGGAATTGTCGCAATCGCAGGAGCTGCGACAGTTTCAACCGCGCTTGTTGTGGTTTGGGCTACGGCCTCTTTTGGCGCAGAACTTGTCATCACGTATTCCCAAGTAAAGTCATCGTTCAACTTCACTTCTCGACCGTCGGCTAAAGTGACGACTTCAGCGGCGTAGGCGGATGAGGTGGCGAGTAGGGTCGCCAGAGTGATCCATGTTTTCATTGTCATACCTTTTATTTGTGTCTGCTTAACGGCGCCAAAACGCAGGGAAGAACAGTACAAGAATAGTCAGAATCTCCAAGCGGCCCATCAACATACCAAAGCTTAGAAGCCATTTAGCGGCATCTGGTAGTGGCGCGAAGTTACCGGTTGGGCCGATCACGCTACCCATGCCAGGACCCACGTTGGCAACGGCGGTGATTGAGCCAGAAATGCTGGTCACGGGATCAAGACCAAGGGCACTTAAACAGCCAGCGATAAAGATGATGGTGATAAAGAACATCAACCCAAACGCCACCACAGAGCGCACGATGTCGTCGTTCACAGGACGTTGGTTGTAACGTTGCACGAAAACGCCGGATGGATGAATCAGTTTCATGATCTGTTTGTTCAATAGCGTCATAGCAATTTGGAAACGGAAGATTTTAATTCCGCCTGCGGTTGAGCCAGAACATGCCCCTGCCATCATTA
>NZ_JAWOVO010000126.1:0-1157 GCF_033339955.1 Vibrio sp. 1731
GTTTGGCAACAATCCAGACAACACATCGCTGATGGTGTGTTCTGAAGTGAAGGCACTAACGGGGAACGAGAAAGGCAAATCACTCTACAACTGTGACTTCAGCCGATTCGATACCGCCGCGTTGTCTGATGATCCTGAACTGAATGCGAAAACTCGTTATGGCGCACTTTACTACCTAGATAAAGTGAATGAAATTGAGCGTAAGTCTTACGATTTCTGTACCGATGGGAACGTTTCTCTAAACAGCGACTGTAACCGTTTTGACGAAGGTACAAACCTAGAAGAAATTGTTTCTTACGAGTGGCAGAACTATCTCGATAGCTATGATCGACGCAACTTGGAGTTATATGGGACGACGGGATTATTCTCGTCCGATTATCCTGGTTACTTAGTGCGCCGTTATATGGAAATGAGCGCTATCCGTGACAAGATGGAAGATCTTGAGCGCATCGACAACATATACACCAATCTTGGTTACACTTCGTCAACGGATAAGCCGGGTGATTTCTTATTGCGCATTGCTTCAAACCCTCAATACTGTAGAGAAGGCAAAGCCGAGAACTCATGGTTCTGTGATTACGCGAATGGGGCGAAAAAATCCGCGGCGTTCTTCCTTGATATCTTGCGCACACCAGAGCATCAATGTGTGATAGAAAATGCGGCAGGCAACCAAAAAGTGATTTCTTTTGGTCAACTGTTAGACAACAACTCACACCAAATTCCGGCTGATTACGATCTTTCAACAGCCAGCTGTTTTGATGATTTGGCAGCACGCTTTATCGAAGATTCAGATGAGGGCTATATAGCTGTTGCGGAAACTGCGAATGGACGCTTCCTAAACTCAATTGGTAGCTTTGACCCTGATTATCCTTGGTCAAATGCGGTGTCTGTGTTGGGCAACTGGCCAGCCAAAGCGTTGGCGAGCCACTTCTTAGCACGTCGATTCTCGAACCGTTTTACCGATGAGGTGAGCTTTGCATCGCTGCTTGATATCCCTGGGGTGCAAGCTGAATACGAAGACATCATGGGCAACATCGTGGCAAATGATGCGTTAAATACGCCAGTTAAATTGGTGGGTAAAGACGGTAAGGAATACACCAATCGAAAAGGTGTTACCGTGAACCTACACATCACTGAGCAAATGGAGTCCCTACCAC
>NZ_JAWOVO010000127.1:0-1155 GCF_033339955.1 Vibrio sp. 1731
TATTGAATACAAGATGTGAAAGACAATGGATATTAAACAGCAGGTTGCTGAGCAACGTACCGAGCTAGAGCAAGCCGTGGCACGAGCACTGGAGCTCGCGTCGGCGAAGTCGGATGCAGCAGAAGTCGCAATTACTAAAAGCACAGGTTTGAGTGTTTCCACTCGAATGGGTGATGTAGAAAATGTCGAGTTCAACAGTGATGGTGCGCTTGGCATTACCGTTTACCGAGGCCAACGTAAGGGCAGCGCTTCCACATCTGATTTGAGTGAAGCGGCGATTGAACAGACAGTGAATGCCGCGCTTGATATCGCTCATTACACATCTGAAGACCCATTCGCAGGCCCAGCGCCGAAAGAATTTATGGTGAAAGAGGTGCCAGATCTTGACCTTTTCCACCCAGACTCTCCAGACCCAGACTACGCAGCACAAATGGCGATTGCCGCTGAGAAAGAAGCGCTAAGCTACAGCGATGCAATCAAGCAAAGTGACGGTGCAAGCTACGATAGCCACTACGGCGTCAAAGTGTACGGAAACAGCCATGGTTTGTTAGCAAGCTACGCGTCTAGCCGCCACAGCACAAGCTGCTGCGTTATTGGCGTGGGCAAAAATGGCGAAATGGAACGTGACTACAGCTATACCGTTGCCCGCCATCGCGATGATTTGTGGACGCCAGAAACCGTCGGCCGCAAAGCGGCGGAAAATACTGTAAGCCGACTGGATGCTCAACGATTGAAAACGGGCCAATACCCAATTATGTTTGCGGCCGATGTGGCAACTGGCTTGATTGGTCACCTAGTGATGGCGATCAGCGGTGGCAACCTGTACCGCAAATCTTCTTTCTTACTGGATCACTTGGGTAAACAAGTCTTGCCTGAATGGTTCAATATTTCAGAGCGTCCGCATGTATTGCGCGGTTTGGCTTCCAGCCCATTCGATAGCGAAGGCGTTTATACGCAAGATCGTGAAATCATTACCGATGGTGTGTTGGCGACCTATCTACTGACCAGTTATGCCGCTCGCAAGATGAAGATGGATCCAACCGGTCACGCTGGTGGTATTCACAACTGGTACGTGAAGTCGACAGGCCAAAACTTTGAGCAAATGCTGAAGGAATTGGGCACAGGCCTTTTGGTAACAGAAGTGATGGGCCAAGG
>NZ_JAWOVO010000128.1:0-1153 GCF_033339955.1 Vibrio sp. 1731
GTACTATGCTGAGGACAGGCTTTCATTCGGAGAACCATCATGGAAAACATTGCGCTTATTGGTATCGATCTGGGTAAGAACTCTTTCCATATTCATTGTCAGGATCATCGTGGGAAGGCCGTTTACCGTAAAAAATTCACCCGACCAAAGCTAATCGAATTTCTGGCGACATGCCCGGCAACAACCATCGCGATGGAAGCCTGTGGCGGTTCTCACTTTATGGCACGCAAGCTGGCAGAGTTAGGGCATTTTCCAAAGCTGATATCACCGCAATTTGTCCGCCCATTCGTTAAAAGCAACAAAAATGACTTCGTTGATGCTGAAGCTATCTGTGAAGCAGCATCACGTCCATCTATGCGTTTCGTGCAGCCCAGAACCGAATCTCAGCAGGCAATGCGAGCTCTGCATCGTGTCCGTGAATCCCTGGTTCAGGATAAGGTGAAAACAACTAATCAGATGCATGCTTTTCTGCTGGAATTTGGTATCAGCGTTCCGCGAGGTGCTGCCGTTATTAGTCGACTGAGTACCCTTCTTGAGGACAGTAGTTTGCCTCTTTATCTCAGCCAGTTACTGCTGAAATTACAACAGCATTATCACTATCTTGTTGAGCAGATTAAAGATCTGGAATCTCAGTTGAAACGAAAGTTGGACGAAGATGAGGTTGGACAGCGCTTGCTGAGTATTCCCTGCGTTGGAACGCTGACTGCCAGTACTATTTCAACTGAGATTGGCGACGGGAAGCAGTACGCCAGCAGCCGTGACTTTGCGGCGGCAACAGGGCTGGTACCCCGACAGTACAGCACGGGAGGTCGGACGACATTGTTAGGGATTAGCAAGCGGGGCAACAAAAAGATCCGAACTTTGTTGGTTCAGTGTGCCAGGGTATTCATACAAAAACTGGAACACCAGTCTGGCAAGTTGGCCGACTGGGTCAGGGAGTTGTTGTGTCGGAAAAGCAACTTTGTCGTCACCTGTGCTCTGGCAAACAAGCTGGCCAGAATAGCCTGGGCACTGACGGCGCGACAGCAAACTTACGAAGCATAAAGGCAGAAATACACCAGTTTAAACAATCATTCATCTGGTTTTGCGAATACTGATATTGATGATACTAACGGCCCACCGGCCTGTTGAGGAACCTGTAAAACGGAAAGGC
>NZ_JAWOVO010000129.1:0-1153 GCF_033339955.1 Vibrio sp. 1731
ACGCCTTGAACGTAAGGACCGATTGCTGCTGGTGCAGACTCAGTGTGAAGTACTTTCGTCATTTGATTTTTTCCATCTGTTTTAGGGGAAGAAAGAGTATACCCAAGCCTTATTAATATGCTTGAAGGTAATCAGTTTGCCTTTAAACCTGCGGCAGGTAAAGAGCAAAATACCCTGCCAAGACAGGGTATTTCATGCGTATGAGAGTTCGGAGCGTTGGCGAGATTATCGCTCAGTCACAATCTCACGTGAGAATACTTTCTCACAGTATTTGCACTTCAAACGAATCTCTTCTTTCTTTTCGAAAACTTTAAAACTGCTTTCTACTGGCTCGTTGTGAGAGATACAGTTTGAGTTTGGACACTCAAACACGTTGTTGATTTTCTCTGGCAACTCTAGAGCCAGTTTTTTCACGACTTCGTAGTTTTCGATTTGGTTTACCGTCGCGTGCGGTGCGTACAGCGCCAGTTTGCTTGCTTGTTCTTCATTGATGAACACGTTCTCTATCTTCAGCAAGTCTTTGTGACCCAAAGCTGAAGATGGCAAGTTCAGACCAATCGTTACACGTTGAGAAGAATTGTGCATATCGAACAATTTCAGCACTTTGATACCAATTTGTGCTGGAATGTGGTCGATGACGGTGCCGTTTTTGATTGCTTCTACCTGCAATTGAGTTTCTTTAGCCATGTTTTTATCTCCTCGATTACAGTGTTTCGTTTAGAACCAAAGCCAACAGCGCTTGGCGAGCGTACACGCCATTTTGTGCCTGCTGGAAGTAGTACGCGTGTGGGGTTTTATCTACGTCTGTCGTGATTTCATCAACACGAGGTAGCGGGTGCAGTACTTTTAGATTTTCACGCGCGCCTTCCAATAGAGCCGCCGTCAGAATGTAAGCTGACTTGATGTGCGCATATTCAGACTCGTCGAAACGCTCTTTTTGAACGCGAGTCATGTAAAGAATATCGAGCTCAGGAATTACCGCTTCCATCTCTGTGTGTAGGCTGTATTCAATGCCAGCTTCATCGAGTTCTTCGCAGATGTACTCTGGCATCGCCAATGCGTCTGGAGCGACAAAGTAGAAGCGGATGTTATTGAACTTCGCCAGTGCTTGAGTTAGTGAGTGAACGGTGCGGCCGTATTTTAAATCGCCGAC
>NZ_JAWOVO010000130.1:0-1145 GCF_033339955.1 Vibrio sp. 1731
TGTTGAGCAGATGGTGGACGTATTTAATCACCTACACGACAACAAGGTGTGTCATGGTGATTTGTATGCGCACAATACGTTGGTGAACGAGCAAGGGAAGATGATCTTAGGTGACTTTGGCGCGGCGAGCATTTACGGCTATTTATCGGGCGAGCAGCAAGCTGCAATCAGAGCCATTGAATCCAGAGCGTTGAAGTACTTTATCGAAGATGTGTTTTCTGTGTGCGAAGCGTCGGAATCGGCATCGCAAGCATTCGAACGACTAGTTGCGCTTGTGGCATAAGATTTCATTCAATCAAATCAGAAAGAGGTGTCGAACCGCCCGTTTTGATACTGAGCAAATGAGATACCTCTTGATTGAATCTAGTGCTGAGGAAGTTGCTCTGAGCAAGCCTCATGATGCTCTGACGAAAGGTCAATCACTGCCTCACATCCACCCTCAGAATGTGTATCAATAGTGAATTGCCAGCCATAGCGTCGGCATAAGTCATCCACAATCATGAGCCCCAAACCATGGCCTTCGGCATCTGGCACGGAAGAGAAGCCTTCACCTTCATCTCTCACCGACAGTGTGGTATCGGTCATGGTGATATGAATCGTTCCTGCTGACGTGGCTGCAATGCCGTTGCGAATTAAGTTACTCAACGTAATGTTAAGCACTGCAGTGGTCGCTTTGGTTTGCGGATGGCCCAATATCTGTACATTAAATTCCAACGACTTTTCATCGGCTTGTGCTTGGCTAAGAGCAACGATGTTGTGAAGCTCTTGCTCTGAGATGGTTCGAACGGGGCTGTCGTCTGTGTTGCGTTCATATCGCACCAAACCCAACAAAGCATCAACCATGGTCGACATCTGCTGAGTAGCATCTTGAATACGGCCAATCTGGCGCTCTTGAAACGGCGTGCTTGGGCTTCTGGCTAGCAGGCTGCTCGAGCCTTTCATTACCGTTAGTGGCGTTCTCAGTTCATGACTGGCATATCGCGCAAAAGCTTGCTCACGTTTGATCACCTGATTGATTTGGCTGCGATATTCATTGAGCTGAGAGGCTAACGTTTGGAACTCTTTAGCCGAACCTTCAGGCACGATGAATTTTTGGGATGTATCGCCTTGGTGTTGGTCTAGTTGCACCTTGAGTGCGCTGACTG
>NZ_JAWOVO010000131.1:0-1144 GCF_033339955.1 Vibrio sp. 1731
GTCCCTTAAAGAAAATATCGGCAAAGAACGGCGTTAGAGAAATAGCGGTAAACCAACTCAGCATGAGGGAAATCAGCAGCACCGTAAACAAGGTGCCACAGTACTCACCCGTGGAGTCTTCAGACAAACCAATTGGCGCAAATGCCGTTACCGCAATTACAGTTGCACCCAATAGCGGCCATTTGGTTTGAGTGACAATATCCGTCGCAGCTTGTAATCGCGTTCGCCCTTTTTGAGTGCCGATTAATATCCCTTCCACCACCACGATGGCATTATCCACCAACATACCGAGTGCGATAACCAATGCACCCAGAGAGATGCGCTGCAAGTCAATCGCGAGATATTTCATGAAGATGAACGTACCTAAAACCGTGAGTAGCAAGATCAGGCCTATCAGTAGACCCGAGCGCAGCCCCATAAAGAACAGCAATACAATAATTACGATGCCAACCGCCTGCGCCAAACTGATCACAAAGCCGCTGACCGATTTATCTACCTCTTTCGGTTGGCTGTAAATCTCTGATATTTCGACACCAACCGGTTGTTGATACTTCAACTCGGCAAGGCGACGATCAAAGGCCTTACCGACTTCAACCACATTGACACCTTGAGCAAACGACACACCAACGTTCAGCGCTAAGCTGCCGTTAAAGTTGATGATGTTACTCGGCACTTCAACATAGCCACGTTTAATTTCCGCTACGTCTTTGAGGAAAATAAGCCCTTGCGCGCCAGATTCGGTGATCAACAGGTCCCCTAACTCATCAACGCTTTGGAACTCACCCGTAGGTTGAATTCGAATGTACTCATCACCAATACGAATAGCGCCAGCATCAGACACAATATTTTGCGTGGACAGCAAGTTAAAAACCGTATTTGGCGACAAACCAATACTGCTGAGCTTCTTCATCGAAACTTCAATAAAGACTTGCTCTTGCTGCTGACCAGAGACAGAAACCTTGCTGACGCCATCGACCAGTTCAAGCTCACGGCGTAAGTAGTCGACATAATCCAGCAACTCTTTATAGCTGTAGCCATCCCCTGTCACTGCCAACAAGATGCCGTACACATCACCGAAGTCATCAATAACCTGAGGCTCATTAACACCTGGTGGTAACGTGACTTTTAAGTCGTTCACTTTTCG
>NZ_JAWOVO010000132.1:0-1141 GCF_033339955.1 Vibrio sp. 1731
GGCGGTTAAGCTTTATGCTGAAACGCTGTACCCAGTTTGTAGCCATAAAATTTGGAAAGAAATCCAAGACCAATCTATCCCCGACGCACTGTGGCAATATCCCATTCTCTCGACAGATTCTATTTATCGTGAACGAGGGAAAGATTGGGCCGAATGGTGCAAAGCGGGTGGTTACACTTTACCAAATGATGTCGATGTTCAGCATTTTAGCCACATGCTCTTGGCGATCGAGGCTGCAAGGTACGATCAAGGCATCGCGTTTGCCAATGACTTCATGTTGAACGAGCGAGATAAAGCACAAGACTTGGTTTACATCCCATCTCATGGTTTAGAAACCGGCGACAGTTTTTATTTTGTGCACAAGAAGAACCGAGCAAAGCAGGCCGAGATCGTCAAACTGACCAACTGGTTAAAGCAGCAGTGTCTGTAATTAAGATTAAATATTCTTAATTAAGAAGGAAAATAGAAAAGTTGTGTCTAATTATTTCGTGTTTTATTGAGTTTTTATTCACTAACATCTCGCTCGGTTTAACGCCAAGCGAGATGGATAACGCGACATGCTTAAGGAAGGGCGATACACAAACTCAATAATAAAACAGGCAGTGAAATACAATGTTAAAGAAAACATGGCTAACAGCAGCCCTTCTAGCAACTTGTTCTATGGCAAACGCCGCTCCTTACATTGGTGCATCGATCGGTAAAGCAACGTTTGATGATATCAGTGGTTCAATCAAATCAAATACCTACAACGCAAGCGAGAAACTTGAAGTTAAAGACAACGAAAGTCTGTCTGGTAAAGTTTTTGGTGGTTACACATTCAACGAGTATATCTCTCTTGAAGGTGCGATCGGTGGTTACGACGCTCTAGACGGCTCTGTCGTTACCGTTGGTGACATGAAATTTTTGGCTATCCAACCTAAATTAACGCTGCCAATTGGTGACCGTTTCAATCTTTTCGCGAAAGCGGGTCTTTCTTACTTCAACGCGGAATTTAAAGTAAGCAATTCTGTGCTAACTGGTGACGAAGGCCACACGACGTTTTCTGAAACGACAGTAACCGGACTTTACGGCTTAGGTGCTGAGTTCGCGATCACAAAAAATCTAGCACTACAGGTTGAATGGGAATACATGAAACCTGAGT
>NZ_JAWOVO010000133.1:0-1138 GCF_033339955.1 Vibrio sp. 1731
GGGCAGGATCCAAATCTCTACGGTGACATCATTCTCGCATCGCAAGAGAACATCGATATGATCAAACGTTTCCATCAACGCTTTGGGGAAGCGCTTGCGATTTTAGACAGCAAAGACAAGGCCAAATTTGTAGAAAGTTTTGAGCAGGTGAGTGATTGGTTTGGCCAATACTCTCAGCAATTTATGAACGAGAGCCAAAACTTACTGAAACAGGCGAATGACAATATCCATCGTGGATAATGTTATCCTCTTAAAAGAAAAGAGCAGCTCTAGGCTGCTCTTTCTATTTCAAGGAATGACATCAGTTAATAATCGTTTCGTTGTTGTCTTCACTAGAAACAGTATTAATCGTTGTGTCGCGGTAGGGTGAGTTAGTTAAGTTGATTTGTAGACGCACTACATTATCAATCAACTGAACTAATGGACCCCATTTCACCATCTTCTCTTTCTCAAACACGTAGTTGAAGTTTTCTGGCGTCCACTCCATTAGTGATTGAGGGTTAAGTGTGCGACCAAGAAATCTCACTTCATAGTGCAAATGTGGGCCGGTTGAATTTCCTGAATTACCACATTGCGCAATGACATCACCTTTGCTAACAAACTGGCCGCTTTTGACATTGAACTTGTTCAAGTGAGCGAAAGAGCTAGAGAAACCAAAAGAGTGACGAAGGGTGAGGTAGTTACCATAACCTTTGTTTCCTGGACGTACGGTTTCAACCACACCGTCTGCAGGTGCGAGGATTTCTTCACCGCGCTTACAGGTCAAATCGATACCGGTATGCACGTGTCTTCTGCCTGAGATAGGATTGATCCGACTGCCGTAAGAAGAAGAGATTCGTTGATACGTCACTGGGCTGTCATTCGGAATCAAACGGAACATGGTCGCACGAACCGCAGAATCTATAGCTGCCGCATCAATTCGCTCTTCTAAGGCGAGGTTGTTCTCATCGATAGACAGCTCTTCATCAGCAAGGCCGAGTACCGATTCCACATCAAATACGCGCTTTCCGAGCAGCTGAATCTGGTTGTTCTTGTCCGTCAAAGCTTGAGAGAGTGAGTGGTTGGTATCTAATTGCTCTTCATAGAGCGCTGTGATTTCCGCTTTCTCGCTTTCTAGTTTGGTAATGGTTTGCGCCAG
>NZ_JAWOVO010000134.1:0-1136 GCF_033339955.1 Vibrio sp. 1731
AAGCCAAGAAATCCAAGAGCTGTAATATCCAAAATGGCTGCCGACAGAGCGAGAGTAATCTCTGCTGCAATGACGGTTAAAATGTTTGGAAGAATCGAGCTCCACAGCAAGTAGAAGTCATTTGCGCCATCTAGGCGGGCTGCCATGATGTAATCTTTTTCTACCTCAGTATGCACGGCAATATACACCGAGCGAATAAAGCGTGGGATCAGGGCTAAACAAATCGCCAGCAAGATATTAAATTCACCAAAGCCAAGGAATGCCACAAAAATGATCGCGAGCAATAGCGATGGGATCGACATAACGGTGTCGAGAAGGTGGTTCAAAGTACTGGAAAGCAGACCTTTCGTCATCCCCGCCAGCACCCCGATAAAGCAACCTACGATGGTCGCAATCGCAGTAATGCCAACTGCTGCGCCAAAAGTCAGTTGAGAGCCCATGATCAAGCGCGACAGAATATCACGACCTAAGTCATCGGTTCCTAAAAAGTAATCGACAGTGCCCGCTGGTGCCCATGAAGGGGGAACGAGTAACTCACCAGATTGTGCTTGTGGATCAAACGGAGCAAGCCACGGAGCTAAGATGGTGATCAATACGATCAAGCCTAAACACCACAAGCCAAACATCGCTAACCCGTTAGCGCGGTAACTACGCCAAAATCGCTCAAACTGAGTTGGAATGCGTTCTTCCTGATAAACGTTATTTGTTAGCATACCATTCCTTTCTCACCAGAGGGTTGATCATGGCGCCAATCAAGTCCGAAAGGATATTGGCAGTTAATACGAGAGTCGCAAGCACCATTACTCCTGCTTGGATTGAGGCGTAATCTTGATTGGCAAGCGCATCCAGCAACCAGCGACCAATGCCCGGCCAGTTAAAGATCGACTCGGTGATGATCGCTAAAGTGATCATGCTAGATAGCTGAACCCCAACTTTTGGAATGATGGGCGGAATGGCGTTACGCATTACGTGCTGAGTGACGAACTCACGATTCAATAAACCTTTGATTCGGGCAGCGCGAATGTAGTTTTGGCTCATAACTTCTGCAACAGAAGCGCGCATCAAACCAACAACTTGAGTCGTAGGTGCTAACGCCAGAACCAAACACGGCAGAACCATGTGCTCGATGACACTTT
>NZ_JAWOVO010000135.1:0-1131 GCF_033339955.1 Vibrio sp. 1731
GATGATGTACTTAAAAAGATGAGTCCATCGGTTAAGTTCAAAGTCGCAAACAAGTTAGCAAATGACGATTCTGAATTTGCGGTTGAACTGAGCTTTAAATCGATGCAAGACTTTGAACCAGCAGCGATTGTCAATCAAGTAGAACCATTGCGTCAGCTGATGGAAACTCGTAACAAACTGCGAGACTTGATGACTAAAGTCGACCGTTCGGAAGAACTTGAAAACATCCTAGAAGAAGTTCTCAACAATACAGACAATTTGGCAAAACTAGCTGGTGAGCTAGATCTTGGCAAAAAAGCGCCATCAGAAAGTACTGAGGGAGCAGAATAATGACGACTCAAGTTGAAAAACAACTCGATCCTACGGTGGGTGAACAAACCACTTCATTTCTTGAACAGGCTATTGGTGCGACGAAACAAACAGAAGCATCGAGAGCAGAAGAGCTGATCAAGACACTGACTGAAGAAGCGATGAAGGGGACGGTTTCTTGGAATAAAAACCTAACCGTAACTTTCCGTGAAGCGATTAATTTGCTTGATAGACAGATTTCAGAGCAGCTTTCTGAAGTTATGCACCATCCTGAGCTACAAAAGTTAGAAGGCTCATGGCGTGGGCTGAATTACTTAGTCATGAATTCTGAGACAAGTTCTACGCTGAAAATTCGCATGATCAGCATCACGAAGAAAGAGCTTCATAAAGACTTAAGTAAAGCGGTTGAATTCGATCAAAGTCAAATCTTTAAAAAAGTGTACGAATCTGAATTTGGTAGCGCTGGTGGTGAACCGTATGGTGCTTTAATTGGTGACTACGAGTTTACAAACCATCCAGAAGATATTGAGTCTTTGCGTTTAATGTCGAATGTTGCTGCTTCGGGTTTCTCACCATTCTTGTCTGCTGCTTCTCCTGCGCTATTTGGTTTTGATGAGTGGACAGAACTATCTAAACCGCGCGATTTAGATAAAGTCTTTGAGTCGTTGGAATATGCGCAATGGCGCTCTTTCCGTGAAAGTGCAGATTCTCGTTTTGTAAGCTTAACGATGCCTAAAGTATTAGCTCGCTTACCATACGGCCAAGCTACCTCTCCTGTAGAAGCGTTTGGCTTTGAAGAGTTTGATGTGGATCCTGTGTCGG
>NZ_JAWOVO010000136.1:0-1129 GCF_033339955.1 Vibrio sp. 1731
ATCCACCCGATAAGCAGGTCATGGTCTTCTTTTTCAAATGCTCTAAGTTCCATTTTTCCCTCTAAGGTTATAACGCCCTGTTAAGGTGTGAGCAACGCAATACCGAAGTCACCGCATACCACCTTAAACACTGAACGCAACGCATAGTAAAAATGCCACGCGTTGCGAATCACTCTTAAACAGTTTGTTATGTGAATTTAAACCCATATGCTTTGATCGAAATATCCTTAATTTTACTTTCACCGATACATCTTTTTAAATTTGAGTACACTTTTAGTGCTTCACTGTAAAATTGCTCATGTTCAGGATCATCAGAAGCACAATCGACAGCCTTTGCAAAACATTTGGTGGCAGAGAACAGCTTGGAAATACAGATAATCATCAACATATGCTTCAAAGCGAGGCTTTCGTTACGAGTATCCGGTAATGGGATAACTGCAAACTCACCTTTATGATTCAAGGCAGACCTTGTCTCATCTGCTACCTGTTGTAACGTAGGGTGCTTCATTTTGCACAATAGCTTGTAGTTGTGATAACACAATTTCCAAGCCGTATTAAATTCATCATGATTTGGGAATTCATCCGGAATGTTCCCGTATAAATCTTTGTATGCTGCCATTTTGCAAAGTTTTCGAGCACCCCAAGGAACATCACCATTCTTGTTAAGTAGAACTTCATCAGCCAAGTCTTGACGCTCAACAAGGCAATTAACAACAAGTGCATTTTCATAAAGCGAAGCAGCGACACATGCTGCTTGGTAAGGATAACCCCAATTAATCAATAACCACGCACCTCTAAAATCACTCATGGTACGCTTCAAAAATGCAGCAGAAAGTTTGATAGATTTTGAACCTGAGTTTTTACCTTTGAGAAATGGAGCTTTAATAGCCAAGTTCATACAATCTTCAGCTAAAGAATCCCAAGGCTTTAAGTCTTCAAAACTTCGGTCTATTGCACCGACTTCGAGGCGAGCCAAATAGTTCCAATAGTGATCTTGCCAGTTGTCTTCAGAAATCATATTTCAATCACTTACATAGGATCCCAATAATTCACATAACGCCAAATTAAGGTGTGAACAACGCTAACCACTCTACCTAAAGAATTGTGCCATAAACACTAAATTCACTTA
>NZ_JAWOVO010000137.1:0-1129 GCF_033339955.1 Vibrio sp. 1731
GAAATTTGTTTGTGGGACATGACCGCCCGCGACTTTGTCGATTTTCATGCTGTGGTCCTCATCATCATGTTCTAAATCCAATAGGCGACAAGGATGTGGTGAACATTAAATTTTATTTTTGTACTCGATACTCACGTGATGTGACGAGAGGCAAAATTGAAAAATGTTACGTTGAGTCCAAAATCAAAACTGAGTATGAACTTGGTTTCTTCCTGTCACAACCGCTCGAATGACTCTGCCAGAACTGAGGTTTTCTACCTCAATCTGTTGGCCTTTCGCTCCATCTTCTAAGGCGACACCTTTGGTGCTTGCACTAAATCCATCTTTGCTAGCAATGATGATGATTTCATTGCCTTTCTCAATCAAAGCGGGGGCACTTAAGTAGGTTGGATCGACGACTTGTCCGGCGCGGAGTCGACGCGTGGTTTCCAAGCCGATGGCGTGTTTAGGATCGGTGTAGAAATCGTCCGAGCGCGAAATGGTTCGAGTTTCCAATTTCAGATGATTGGCTGTCACCACTTCACTACGACCTACAGTCGTCGCCGCAACCACCACTGGCAGTGTGACCGAAGATTTGATCGTGACATTGATTCGCCATGGAGCAGTGAGATCTTCGCAACTGACGGAACGCTTTAAGTTACCGACTGGCAAAGGTTGGTTATCGCGACCCGTGATCACCAATTTGGCATCGCATTTGGGTAAATGGTTGGCAGAACCTGGCACCCACAAGTCGTACTCCAGTTGGTACTCGCCCCATTGGTTGGACTTGGCTACGCGGTCTACTTCTTGTTCAAAATGTTTCGCGACAACGGCCTTTAGCTCCTCCGATGAGAAGGTGGTTTGGTCCGGACTGGCGAAAGTTTGTCCTGTCGAAAGAATTCCTAATAACAGTATCCACTTTGAGGAAATTAGAGTTTTCCCCCTAATTTTTTTGCTTTCCGTAAACCGGAAGTTTGGTTTCCACTCTTGTCTGTAAGTCATTGATAAATATAAATAAAATTTATGGCACGTATCTTGTTTGTATGTTGGCGTATTCGAGCCGACTGTAAGGAAAGATGCATGGCGATCACATTTGAAAATGCTTTAGGAGTACATCCAGAGGCACTTAATTTTCGCGTTCAGCGTACCA
>NZ_JAWOVO010000138.1:0-1126 GCF_033339955.1 Vibrio sp. 1731
CGCGCAAAAGCTTGAAAAAGCCATCATGTCATTGCAAGGCGTTACGAATGCTAAAGTCCTTTTTGCTACAGAAAAGTTAGTTGTCGATTTTGATGACCATTCCCTAAGTTCGATCATCGAACAAACAGCGCGCCAAACTGGTTTCCCGCTTTCTGCGCTGGATAAACCAAAGCAAAAGAAAGAGAACAAAGGCTGGTTCGGTTTTGTTCAAGACAATCTACAGATTTTATCGATCGCAGGTGCTATGGCATTTGCGGGCCTAGTCGCAAGCATCAACCCTCAGCTTAGTAGCTGGATTTTTACTTTAACCTGTTTGCTGGGTTTGTATCCTATTGCCCGTAAGGCCGTCAAACTGGCTCGTGGTGGCACACCATTTGCCATTGAAACACTGATGAGTGTTGCTGCATTAGGTGCGTTGTACTTAGGTGAAACCGCAGAAGCCGCGATGGTGTTATTGCTCTTCCTTATTGGTGAAAAGCTAGAAGCATACGCATCGTCACGAGCTCGAAGTGGCGTTCAGGCCTTAATGGATTTGGTGCCAGAAAACACCACGCTGATCATTGATGGTGTACGCAAAGAAGTGCCAGCGTCTCAGCTTCAACCTGGGGACGTCATTGAAGTGGCACCTGGCGGTCGTTTGCCTGCTGATGGTGTATTGATGACGACGTTAGCCAGCTTTGATGAAAGTGCATTGACCGGTGAATCAGTTCCTGTTGAGCATGAAGAAGGCGGGAAAATCATGGCGGGGGCTGTGGTAGTCGATAAAGTAGTGCAGGTGCAAGTGACCTCCCGCCAAGGTGAAAATGCCATTGACCGCATCCTTCATTTGATTGAAGAAGCTGAATCGCGCAAAGCGCCGTTAGAACGATTCCTCGATAAATTTAGTCGCTGGTACACACCACTTATGATGCTGGTGTCTCTTGCCGTTATCGTTACGCCACCATTACTGTTCGCTCAACCTTGGGAAACATGGGTGTACCGTGGTTTAGCATTGCTCTTAATCGCTTGTCCTTGTGCCTTGGTTATTTCAACGCCTGCTGCGATTACGTCGGGTCTGGCTGCTGCGGCACGCCGTGGTGCATTGATCAAAGGTGGGGCAGCACTTGAGTTGCTTGGCAAAGTGGAG
>NZ_JAWOVO010000139.1:0-1126 GCF_033339955.1 Vibrio sp. 1731
GTTCTTCACCCTTGAAGCTTTCACAATAGATTTTGTAGATGTCTTCCGTACCCGATGGACGAGCAGCAAACCAACCATTTTCAGTCGTCACTTTCAATCCGCCAATCGCCGCACCGTTACCAGGAGCGTGTGTTAGACGCGCCGTAATCGGATCACCTGCCAGTGTTTCTGCTGCAACCATTTCTGGCGACAGTTTCTTCAACACGTCTTTTTGAGGTCCATTCGCTACCGCTTGAATACGATTGTACTTAGATTCACCATGTTTAGCGGCAAGCTCTTCGTAGTACTCTTGTGGGTTTTTACCCGTTACCGCAGTAATCTCTGCCGCTAACAAACATAGTAAGATGCCGTCTTTGTCTGTTGACCATGGTGTTCCATCTTTACGTAGGAAAGAGGCACCTGCGCTCTCTTCACCACCAAAACCAAACTTGCCAGTGTAAAGGCCATCGACAAACCACTTGAAGCCGACAGGCACTTCACACAGTTCACGACCCAAATCGGCTACTACTCGGTCAATAAGTGCACTTGAAACCAGCGTCTTACCAACAGCAACATCTTTACCCCACGCCTCACGATGACGGTATAGGTAGTCGATACAAACCGCTAAGAAATGGTTCGGGTTCATCAAACCTTTCGGCGTCACGATACCATGACGGTCATAGTCTGGGTCGTTACCAAACGCAAGATCGTATTCATCTTTCAGAGCTAGCAGACCAGCCATTGCGTATGGAGAAGAACAGTCCATACGAACCACGCCGTCCTTATCAAGCGACATGAACTGGAATGATGGATCAATCGCTTCGCTGACCAACGTCAGATCTAAGTTGTATGCTTGGCCGATTTGACGCCAGTAATCAATGCCGCTGCCACCAAGTGGATCCACACCAATTTTCAACTTCGATTTCTGGATCGCTTCCATATCGATAACATTTACTAAGTCATCGATGTAAGGCTTCACCAAATCCATCTCTACGAATAGCTCAGATGCTTTCGCTTCTGCTAGCGCTAGACGCTTCACATCTTTTAGGCCACCAGCAATGATCTCGTTCGCACGATCTTCAATCGCTTGAGTCAATTCTGCTTCTGCTGGACCGCCATGTGTTGGATTGTACTTAATACCGCCATC
>NZ_JAWOVO010000140.1:0-1119 GCF_033339955.1 Vibrio sp. 1731
CAAGGCGGCGCGCAAGGTGCGGGTCTGCCAGTAAATACAGACAACAAAGACGTATCGAGCATTCCTCCTTTCGGTGAAACCGTGGTTTACGTGAAAGGCACAAGGAACAATTGGTCAGACAACAGCGACTGGGCAATGACTTTCATTGGCAACGGCATGTACTCAGTAACAGGCGTACTTGAAGCAGACAGCCACGAGTTCAAATTTGCAGACACAGGTTGGGCAAATCCGAACATCGGTTGTTCTGTGGCAACAGTGGGCAGCGGCTCTCTGGAGCTAGGCGCAGACGAAAACTGTAAACTCACCGTCGCAGAAACAGGCAAGTACAACTTCACACTGAACGCGCTATACGTTCAAGATGAGAAAGTTGAAAAACCTGTGGTTTCCGTAACCAAATCTGCGGATGCACCAACGTTTGGTGAAACAGCACTGTACCTACGTGGCACCATCACAAGTTGGGACACTCCGGCACAAGATTCAGCAGCGAAGTTCAGCTACGTCGCCAATGATGTTTACTCGCTAGACATTGACCTAGCTGCGGGTAGCTACGAGATGAAGATTGCAAGTGCAGACTGGGCAGCAGACACCAACTTCGGTGGCGAAGGCAGTGTTGAGCTTGGTAAAGCACTGACGATGGAAGTCGGTGGCGGTAGTGCAAACCTGAAAATTGCGATTGCAGAAGCAGGAAATTACAACTTCCATTTCAATGCGGCTGACAAGTCAGCGCCAATCGTAACCGTCCCGAAGAACTGAGTTCTCCAGTTTTCACAACATCCGTAAATACAAGGGGAAGCATTATGCTTCCCCTTTCTTATTCTCAATGGTTCGCCGTGAGATTGACTCGCAATGTTGAAACCAATTGCGCGTTAATTCCCCCAAATTTGCTCAACAAATTCAGGATGATCGATAAACGGGTTGCGGTTCCCTTGGAACTCAAACACCAAGTCATTGCGACGGATTTCTTTCGCGCTAACAGGATCATTTTTGTGCCAACGTTTCAGCATGTTTAGCATCCAAGGTTCAAATACGTTCGTACTGGTACCATCCAACACCGCGTCAGAGTTGCTAGTGTTGTTCTCCCAATTGCCAATCACGTTCTCGTAACGGGTTGCCATGTAA
>NZ_JAWOVO010000141.1:0-1118 GCF_033339955.1 Vibrio sp. 1731
GGGCCGCTCGATGCCGTCATTGATCCGCTCGGAGATCATCAGGTGGCAGTGCGGGTTCTCGCCGCCACCGGCATGGATGGCCAGCGTATACGGCAGGCGCTCGCCCTCGGTCAGATGCCGGGCGAATTCGTCCACCAGCTCCCGCTGCTGATCTAGGGTCAGTTCGACCGGCAGGGCAAACTCAACCTCTTTGAACAGCCGCCCATTGGCGCGTTCATACAGGTCGGCAGCATCCCAGTAGTCGGCGGGGCGCTCGGCCCACTCGGGCAGGTGGCCGGACTGAGTGTGCAGCACCTCGTCACGGTCGCGGGAGTAACGGCCCTCCCGCTGGATGTAATCGGCTTTCGCCTTGGCCGACTGGCCGCCGTTCCGGCTGCCGGTCTTGGCCGTAAGGTGATAGATGGCCATAGGGGTTTAGCTCCATGCAATGGCCCTCGGAGAGCGCACAGCCCCAAAGGGGTGCCCGCAGGGCAGTTTCTCGAAGAGAAACCGGTAAGTGCGCCCTCCCGTTAGAATGACGGTCGGGGTTTGCGGTGTCTGTGCTCCGATGATAGCATGATGGCAAGCACATAACCAAGGGGAATGTCAACATGGCAAAAGCAGCGGAACGGCTCGCCAAGCTGGAAGAGCAACGGGCACGGATCAACGCCAAGATCCAGCGGGTCAGGGCACGGGAGCAGCAGCAAAAGCGCAAGGAGGACACCCGGCGCAAGGTGCTGGTAGGCGCGTGGATACTCGGCAAAGTCGAAAGCGGCGAGTGGCCAGAACAGCGCTTGCTCGATGGGCTGGACAGCTACCTAGAGCGCGACCATGACCGGGCGCTGTTCGGACTGCCACCCAAGCAGGAATAGCAGCCACAGGAGCATGGCCAGCCGGAGCCGCAAGAGGGGCAAGGGTGAGCTTCTACCGGCTGACACCTGCCGAGATCGAAGCCCTGCAGCAAGAGATGCGAGAGGCGGGCGCGACCATCAAGGCGGAGATAGCCAAGCGCAAGGTGGCCAGCATGGCCCCTGCGGGGCTTCACACGCGCCCCCGCCCTGCGGGCAGGGGTAAAGGCCGCTAAAGCGGCTAAAGGCGTCTGCGGCTTCCTGTGGCGTCTGTGCATGGGGTTTGGGTTT
>NZ_JAWOVO010000142.1:0-1115 GCF_033339955.1 Vibrio sp. 1731
TTTTACCGACGTATTCGACAAAGGTATGGCGTTCAACTCCATCACGGGTACAGGCAAAATCCAAGATGGTGTGTTCATCACCAATGATATTGTGATGGATGCGCTAGCTGGTGAAATGCAAATTCGTGGTATTGCAAACATGACCACCAGAATGGTGGATGCGGAAGTGAAGTTTACGCCGGATATTACGTCAGGGTTACCAATGTTGACGGCGTTTGCGGTAGCCCCTCAAACCGCTCTGTACGTGCTGGCGATTTCCACGGTGATTTCTCCTGTTGTAGAGGTGTTCACCCAAGTGAATTACGAGGTCAAAGGCCCGTTAGATTCACCAACCGTAAAAGAGATTTCACGTAGTAAAGGCGAATACAAGCTGCCAGAAAAACTGCGTGAGCAGGCTAAATAGATCGCCCGACTAAGTGGTAGAAGGAAGAGAACACATGGAACGTGTTGGCATCATTCAAATGACATCGGGGCCTGATATTCAGGCGAATTTGGACTTTATTGACCAGCAATGTACTTTGGCGGCCAATCAAGGAGTGAAGCTGGTGCTCACGCCGGAAAATGCGGTGTTGTTTGCCAGTCGAGAAGAGTACCATCAACATGCAGAGCCGTTAGGTAGCGGTGCTATTCAAGAGCGTTTAGCCAATATCGCGAAGAGTCATCAACTGACGCTTGTCGTTGGTAGTATGCCGATTCAAACCGCGCGAGGTGTGACAACGACGACGCTCGTTTTACCACCTCACGGAAAATGCATTGCCCATTATGACAAGCTGCATATGTTTGATGTCGATGTAGAAGATGGCCATGGTAGCTACCGAGAGTCAGATACTTTCACCGCGGGCAACCAAATTGTGGTGGCAGAAACGGATATCGGCAGCGTCGGCTTGAGCATTTGTTACGACGTTCGTTTCCCCGAATTGTACAAAGCACTGCGTTTAGCGGGGGCGGATATCATTGTTGTTCCCGCCGCGTTTACTGCGGTTACTGGGCAAGCTCACTGGGAAGTGTTGCTGCGAGCTCGAGCAATTGAAACGCAATGTTGGATTTTAGCCAGTGGACAAACGGGAACACACCCTTGCGGTCGTAAAACGTGGGGGCATTCCATGGTGATTGAC
>NZ_JAWOVO010000143.1:0-1115 GCF_033339955.1 Vibrio sp. 1731
GATCTGCATATTTGTATGCCCAAAGTAACGCAGCTGCGCCAGCAACATGAGGACTGGCCATGGATGTACCCGACTGCCAATGCAGACAGGCGTCATTATCGTAATCGAAGGTACCACACTGCTCATTTGGCATCGTCGAGAGAATACTGTCACCGGGTGCCATTAGCGACACCCAATCGCTACCGAAAGTAGAAAAACTGGCACGATTGTCATCGTCATCCGTCGCACCTACGGCAATCACGTTGTCATAAGCTGCAGGGTAGTTCTTTATCGGGTCTCCGGCGTTCCCTGCTGCGCTCACTAACAACACGCCTTTCCCCCAAGCGTAGTTAACGGCATCATTTTCCGCTTGGCTATAACCGACTAAGCTAATCGGGTTGCCCTCTTCATCGATTTCATCAGAGCCATAACTCATGTTAATCACGTGGTAGCCGTTATCGGCAGCATAGGTGATCGCATCAATAGAGGAAGATAGCGGGCATACCCCCGTCGCAGCGATAAGGAAGCAGCCAAAAAATGGGTCGCAGCTATAAATCAGATATTCGTAGCACGTCTTCAAGTTACCAACAGAACTGTTAAAACCGACCCCAGCAATACCAATACCGTTATCTGTCTGAGCCGCCGCAATACCTGCGACATGGGTGCCGTGTCCAACCACGTCCTCTAACGTATCACTTTGATAATCGGTGACAAATTTCTGCTGCTCAACACATTTTCCGTTCCCGAACTCAATGCTACTCACGCTATCCCCTGCCATACGACAATCAATACCGGAATCGAGAATTGCTATCTTGACGGCAGAACTACCTTTCGTCATATCCCAAGCTTCGGGGGCATTGATATCTGCACCAGGCAAGCCAGAGGCCTCATCCAGATACGGACCAAATAGTGGGTCATTCACCACGGTAGAATGTACTTGCCCAGTATTATTGAGCGCCCACTGCTCAGAAAAGTAGTCACTAGCATAGATACTTCCACCGAGACCTTCATTGGGAACATACTGAACAATGTGGTTGATATCAGGTTCTGCATACAACACATTCGGGTCCTGGTTAAAACGGGCTAACTGCGCTTCCACTGTTCCAACGGGTACTTTCAAAAAATGCACATCAATG
>NZ_JAWOVO010000144.1:0-1111 GCF_033339955.1 Vibrio sp. 1731
GCCGAAGTTCGAGCGAACGAGTGACCTTGAGCGCTTGCTGAAGCTCGATCTTTCGAAAGTTGATGACGAAGAATTGGAAAATACGATAAAGGCGGGAGGCTTTAACTAATGAAGGCAAACCTATTATTGGTCGTTTCCGTTTTACTGACCGGTTGCTCGGTATCGGTAACCCCAAATAAAACGACGGTAGACACCATTGTGGAAACCTTTGAGTTTCGAGTCACCAACAAAGACGTTGCAATGGATAAGTCGGTTAACTTTGTTAATCAAATCAATAGCCAATACCCAAAGTCTACGTTTGCAATCAATTACGACACCGAAGAGAGTCAATTTGTTGATGGTTTTGTAAAAGAAATCAAAGCCAAAGGCGTAAATAAACTGCGATACACACTGAACGCAAACAGTGAGGGCAAAGGTGTAAAAATCGTCGCGAAGTATCACAAGATTCAAGAACAAACCTGTGGTGCTGTTTCATTCAATACTCTTAAAAATCATCCATTTGGATGCAGCTTGGAATACAACAGACGTTTGAGTATGACGAATCCTGTCGTGGAGTAAAAAATGGATTTAGATAACCTATTCAAAACGACTTCATCGAGTAAAGACAAAAAGAATAACACCATTGATCTGGTTGTTTCAGATGATATGGCTTTTCTGCAAGCGATCGATGAGCTCTATGCGATCGAAGGTTTCGCATCACCTCTTAAAGTAGATGATATCGATGATGAGAGTTGGCACAAAACAAGCGCAGAAATAAAGCATGTCGTTCTTGATTTGCGAGATTGTGGCGAGCTTGTTTCGGAAGTGGCGGAAATATCTTCAAGATTAGATGTGAGCATCTCTCTGATTGTGTTGAGCAACACGGACTCAATCTTGATGCGTGACAAAGTGCTGTCGTTAGGTGCGAACTACATTCTTTGGGATCCGGAACTTGATGGCTTGTTGGGCGCATTAAAAGAGTCTGGTAAAGACACATTTTCGCCAACGGTGAAGAAAAAGTCGCGAATCGCGAAAAGAGTCTTGATGCTTGGTAGTAAAGGCGGTGTTGGCGTGTCAACCATCAGTGCTTTTTTATCCCACAGCTTAAGCCAGCAAGCGAGCTTGAAAACGT
>NZ_JAWOVO010000145.1:0-1108 GCF_033339955.1 Vibrio sp. 1731
GTACAAAATACGATTGAGTCCGATAGAAAGATTCGTCAAAGCCGCGCGTTAGCCAACTCGATCGCCCATGAAATGCGCAACCCATTGGCGCAAGTTCAGCTTCAATTTGAAGCGCTGAAACAGCACATTGATAGCAATGCATCCGATGACAAGGTCAGAAGCGATATCGAAAAAGGCCAAGCAGCAATTCAGCGTGGACGCCAACTCATCGACATCATCTTGCGCGAAGTCAGCGATACTTCTGCTGTGCATGAGCCCCTTTCGCTCACCTCGATTCATAAAGCGGTGGATCTTGCGGTGAGTCGATACGGTTTTGAAAACGAACACATCATCGAAAGGGTGAAACTTCCGACTCAAAACGACTTTGTCGCCAAAATCAACGAGACGCTGTTCAACTTTGTCATTTTCAATTTGATTCGCAATGCGATTTACTATTTTGATTCCTATCCCGATAGTCAAATTGAAATCAGAACTCTCGTCGGCCCTTATGAAAACACGCTTGTTTTCCGCGATACAGGGCCTGGGATCGATGACAGCATCGTACACAAAATCTTTGATGACTTTTTCTCATTCCAGAAGAGCGGCGGTAGCGGACTTGGCTTGGGTTACTGTCAGCGTGTGATGCGTTCTTTTGGTGGTCGAATTGAGTGTAAATCGGTAACTAATGAGTTTACTGAGTTTTATCTGCATTTTCCGGTTGTGCCAAATGCACCGAAAGTAGAAACGCTTCGAACGCCAAACTTTTACAACTGGAATCAGAAAGTCAAAACCAAACCAAGTCCAGAACCTGTCGTACAAATCAACAAAGATGCACCAACTGTGCTCATTGTCGATGATAAAGAGGTGCAACGTACTTTGGTTCAAATGTACCTAAACCGACTTGGCGTCAATAGTTTACAAGCCAATAACGGCGCAAATGCGGTGGAACTGTTTCAATCACATCAGGTCGATTTGGTGTTGATGGATGTTCAAATGCCAGTGATGAATGGGTTTGACGCCAGCGAAAAAATCAAGCAGTGCTCCCCAACTACGCCAATCATCGCCCTGTCTGGTGAATCTGGAGAGAAAGAGCTCGAGATGATTGCTAAGTTGATGGATGGTCGTCTGG
>NZ_JAWOVO010000146.1:0-1102 GCF_033339955.1 Vibrio sp. 1731
GCTGTTGTCTGTTGGTTGTACCAGCACGAAATCACCATGAATGATGTTCTTCATTTGGTGATGTGGCAGCAAAATATCATCGTCCTTGCCGACGCTGCCTTCTGGACGTACCCAACCGTGACCATCTTTGTGGCCAATCACGTAACCTTTCACCATTTCAAGTTTTTCAGGCAATGCATAGCACTGACGGCGGGTAAACACCAGTTGACCATCTCGTTCCATGGCACGTAAACGGCGGCGCAACCCTTCGTATTGCTCTTCGCCCGCTAACTTTAAAGCTTCAAACAAGTCATTGCGATTCATTGGTACGCCCGCTTGTTCAAGGAACTCGAGGATGAACTCTCGGCTTGGAATTGGATTTTCGTAATTTTGGGATTCACGATCTGCGAATGGATCGTTTGGAATATTGTCTGACATAGGCACGCCTATCTAGCAAGGAAGGTATAGAGCTAGTATATCTGAGTCTCTCGATAAGCTACAGAATTGCTTTGAAAAAAGAATGATCGAGATCGACTCTGGAACTGCAAATAAACTAAGGGCGAGCAAGCAGGATCAAAAGCTCAGAGTTATCGCTCAGTAAGGATTCAATGGTGCACTCATCCAACTCGGCGAGGAAGGCACTTTTTGCTTTGGCAAGCTTATCTTTGAGGCGACATGCGGGAGTAATGTGGCAAAACTCCACCCCACAATTGACCAAATCTAACGGCTCCAAATCTCGCACGACACCACCAACGGTGATCTCAGACGCTGGCTTCATCAAGCGAATACCACCGTTTTTACCGCGCACGGTATGCACGTAGCCTAGCTGCCCTAAACGGTTGATTACTTTGACCATATGATTACGAGACACACCAAACAAATCCGTCACTTCGGTGATATTGGTCAGCTCATCTTTTGGCAATGATGCTAAGTAAATCAAGGTTCTCAGCGCGTAATCAGTAAAGCTCGTTAACTGCATGTTCTCTCCCAGAGTGCGACTTAATAGCTCAATGTCAGTGACGAAACAACCAACTTACGCTATCGACAAAAGTGTAAATCTTTTCTTGATCGAAAGATACATTTGAGATACAACTTTAAACATGCATTATAAATACAACTTAAA
>NZ_JAWOVO010000147.1:0-1102 GCF_033339955.1 Vibrio sp. 1731
ATTGGTGAAAAAATCCACCCATCGACGTTGATTGGACTTGTCTTAATCATCAGTGGTTTGGTCATCCAACAGGTGACTTGGGGTAAAAAAGCCAAGGCGGCGAACGCGTCGCAATAGTTGGTCATGCCCGAAAAACCTAGGACAATATGAAAACGGAGAAATGAAACGAGTTGGATAAAAAAGAGAGCTCGCTAACATTTTATTGATCGAAAGTGCCTTCAGTCGCTTGGAATTGTTCAAGCGTTGGATACGATATAACCAAAGCCCAGCCGCCTAACACGGCGACATTCCTATAAATATTTGTGGGCACTTCAGGATACTTTACTAATTATGTTTCGCTTCGCTATTCCTTCACCGTTGATGACTGACTGGCAACACGCTCTGCAGCAATGCTGTGATGCCACTCAAGCTCAGGGACAACTTTATACCCTGAGCTACACCAAACAATGGCTATCCAGTGAGGTATCCACCTCGCCACAAAATCACCGCGCCATCGTGGCGATGATTGAGCAAAACTGCGCGCAATTTTCCGCGCCGCACTTTGACGTAGTTTGCTCACAATTTGATGATGAAAACCTGAGTCTTTGCCCAGTATGGCTACCGAATGAGGAGCTGTTTGCCGTTGTGACGTTGACGCACTCAACGCAGCAAAAGCAAACCGTTTCTGCGTGGCTGAGCGCACTGGCAGGCCGCATCAGTTTTGATGTTAGCCAGCATTATCATCAAGAGCTCAAACGTCATCACTCACACGCCAACAAGCCACTACCAACGCTGCAAGAATTCATCGATTGTCTGGATGACCACATCTGGATCAAAACCACCGATGGTCTGTACGCCATGACTAACCGCAGCGTGGAACAGGCGTGGAAAAAGTCTAACGATGACATTGTCGGGAAGAACGACTTTGACCTTTTCAGCGCCGAGCGCGCGGAAAAATTCATTGATGCCGACCGATTAGTGGTCGCTACTGGCACACAGAACATCGTTGAAGAGTGTCGCCAAATTGATGAAAACAACAACCCAACTTGGCTGGAAACCATCAGATCACCGGTACGAAATCAGGCCGGTGACCTGATCGGCATTTTGGGCATGACGCGCAACA
>NZ_JAWOVO010000148.1:0-1102 GCF_033339955.1 Vibrio sp. 1731
CAACATGACTTCGAGTCGTAACTGAGCTTGGTCAAGGCGCTTGGTAATCGTGCGTACCTGAATTAATGAATTGAGATGACGAAGCTGCTGAGCCATCGCCTCGGTTTTCGCCAGTTCAATGTCGCCTTCACGATAGATAACCTGGCGCTGCAAATTGCTGCTGTCGACACGGTCATCATCAATCACAACCAACTTACCCACGCCAGCAGACGCGAGATACAAACTTGCTGCACTACCCAACCCACCACAGCCGACGAGCAACACATGAGATTGACCAAGACGAGCTTGGCCCGATTCTCCGATTTCAGGTAACGAAACTTGACGCTGATAACGAATGAATTCTTGATCAGTAAGCACGATAGTTCTCCATTACCAATGACGTGCTCGTTGTGCTCATCAGTTGGTCGAAAAACTCAATCACTTGTTTCGGCGATTCGGACAAGGTAATCGCACGAACCACCGCTAAACTGGACACGCCACATTGCCAAACTTGCTCTGCGTTTGATTGGTCAATGCCACCAATGGCCACAGTTGGATAGCCAACTCTTTCACCATATGGAATGCTATCGATCAGCTTTTGATACAAGGCTAAGCGAACCAAACCTTGCGGCTTGGATGGCATTTGTTTGGTGGTGGTCGGAAAGATATGCCCCAGCGCAATGTAGCTTGGATTAATTTGGACGATACGCAGCAGTTCATAATAACCATGGGTTGATAGACCTAAGCAAATGCCTGCGGTGCTCAACTGACTCAAATTGGAATCTTCGATATCCTCTTGACCAAGATGAACCCCGAAAGCACCATGCTTGATGGCCAGTTGCCAATAATCATTAATAAAAACTTGAGCGTCATAGTGACGACCGAGTTCAATTGCGCGTGCAATCTGCTGTTCTAAGTCTGGCTGATAGGGGTGTTTGATACGTAGTTGAATCGTGTTGATACCCAATGGCAACAACCGTTCAATCCAACTGACGTCGTCTACTACCGGATAGAGCCCCAAACTCTGTTTGCTCAGATGAGGAAAGTTAACCGACTGTCCGTGTGATGACCAACCTACTTTGATGCCTAAACGACAATCTTCTAAGACTGGTGTAGGAAAATC
>NZ_JAWOVO010000149.1:0-1102 GCF_033339955.1 Vibrio sp. 1731
AAAAAATGAAACCTTAAAAGAAGTATTTAAACAATGGGCTTCCGACGACGGAGTTGTGGTCATCAACCCTGCAACTGAGCAAGAGTTAATTCGCTTGAAACCGAGTTCAATTGAAGAGTTGGATTGCCTCATTGAAGCGTGTTCGGCTGAACAAGTTCGATGGGCTAAGTTGAGTGTGAAAGAGCGCTCTAGCTGTTTGAAAAACTGGCATCAATTGTTGATGGAGCACGCTGAAGATATAGCGACCATTATTACATTGGAACAGGGCAAGCCATTGTCTGAAAGCCGCGGGGAAGTGAGCTACGGGGCATCTTTTGTCGAGTGGTTTGCAGAAGAGGCTAAACGAGCTTATGGAGAAGTTATTCCAGCTCCTGCTGTAGATAGACGTTTATCTACAATTAAACAGCCTGTAGGCGTGTGTGCTGCGATTACACCGTGGAATTTCCCTATTGCTATGATCACACGAAAAGCGGCACCTGCGTTAGCTGCTGGGTGTGGGATGATCATCAAACCGTCGGAGTTGACCCCTCTGACCGCACTAGCGGTTGTTGAACTTGCGTATCAGGCTGGTATCCCTAAGCCGCTTTTACCTGTTGTTATTTCTGAACAGGCCGCTGAGTTTGGTCAGGTGTTATCGATGGATCCTAGGATCAAGAAGATTTCATTTACGGGTTCGACTCGCGTCGGCAAAATTTTGATGAAGCAGGCTAGTGAAACTGTTAAAGCGGTATCGATGGAACTTGGAGGTAACGCTCCGTTTATTGTTTTTGAGGATGCTGATTTGGAATCAGCTGCTGATGGGCTTATCGCGTCTAAGTTCCGCAATGCAGGACAAACGTGCGTGTGTACAAACCGTTTATATGTACATCAAAATGTCAAAGAGCGCTTTATGGAAAAAGTGCTCGCGAAAATGATGGAGCTAAATGTTGGGAATGGCTTGGAGTCTGGTGTGACAGTTGGGCCAGTGATCACCATGGCTTCTAAGCATCGTCTGGAGGCTGTTATTGATCAGGCGTTACAAGAGGGGGCTACCATTGCTAACCGTCCTCAAAAGCTCGCAGGGCGCTTTATGGAGCCTGTAATTTTGGATAATGTCGATCAA
>NZ_JAWOVO010000150.1:0-1101 GCF_033339955.1 Vibrio sp. 1731
AAATCACCAAATGGGTTGGATTGAGGGCTTCGATACCTTGAATGTCGATTTCGTCATTGCGCACGACCTTTACCTGAGCGCCAAGCTCGCAAAAGTATTGGTAAAGGTTATAAGTGAAAGAATCGTAGTTATCGATGATCAACAACATAGCGTGTCGGCTGCTCCAATCCGTTTTGGCAAGGCTTAGGGATCAATTGTCTGGTTTACCACAATTGAGGGCGGTATTTTGCAACACCCAATTAGAAAGGCAAGTCTTTGCGCAATAAAAAGGCCAGCATCGGCTGGCCTTTGAGTTTTACAGCTATGTTTTTAGGACAGGAGTGGCTTAACGGCGGCGGCGGAACAAGCCAAGTCCAAGCATTGCTAGCAGTGCACCAAACCCAAACGAACCACCATCAGAGTCTTTCGAATCTGTGGTGCCCGTTTCAGGTTGAGTCATAGAGACTGCACGAGCAGAGCTAAACTTAACGACGTTGCCAGTCGAGTCTGTCACTTTCTCTTCCAGTTGGTAGTTACCTTGCTCTGGCGCCTGTTCAAACTCAACATTCACGCTGCGCGCTTTAATGTCCGTTTGATCTAAAGTCTTGCTCGCTGAGTAAGCTTTCGCGTCACTACTTACAGCGGTAGCTTGAGTCGCGACGGTTAAGCTAACAGTCACGATGTCACCTGCAACCGCGTTTGGTGGCAAACGTACATCTACCGCTAAGTTTTCACCCGCTTTCGGTAAATCGATATCCGTATCAGGTAAATCAATCGCGATGATCACAGGATCGTGGTCAGATGCCGAGAACGCGTCTTTGTATTTCGGCATATCACCTGTGTATTTGCTGCCGTACTCAAACAAGTTACTTTCTAGTGAGTTAATGTGCCAATCTTCAATCGCTACCACTTTTTGCGCCAAACTGTTGCTTGCCAAGGCGTGGTCTAAATTGCCCAGCTCACCAGAATAGGTGTACGAAAACGTGTCTGTGCCATGCAGCAAGGTATTAAGGTTGTTCAGGCCGTAACCTTGTTTGATTTGCGTTTGCTCAACTTGCAACTCACCACCGTTGATTGTGGTGTAACCCGCTGTGTAGATATCACGGCCGTATTTCTCTTTCG
>NZ_JAWOVO010000151.1:0-1098 GCF_033339955.1 Vibrio sp. 1731
TTCACCCGATTGGATAGCCCGCGTGCGTAACGTCTGTTTCGGTAGCTGTGGTAACAATTCTGTCGGTGCATACTCAGGCTGCGCCGTTTCTACACCATGTTCGTGCTGATGATGTTCAACTTTCTCTGTGACTTGCGCTACTGGCTCGCTCATTGCGAACGCAGCAGTGCTGCTCAAGGTTGCCGCAATCGCGACGCTGAGGGTTTTCAGTTCCATCGTTGTTCTTCTATATAATGTGTTCCTTAAATGCCGATACCACGTGACATCACTTCGTGCTCTTTTCACAACAAAGAGCACCCTCATATAAATCTGATTGAGCTTTAAAATAAACAATTCATTAACAAACAAATTTAGCGGTATCACTTTTTAGTACCCAATTCGCCACACTACGAACTTTATTAAAATCGATTTGCTCAATAGACTTTGATGAACTAGCACTTAAAGACGCCACAACGAAGGATTTTGGCGTTATGAAAAAACCAAGCTACACTATCGCTCTCCCAACATATTTAGAATGAAATCTATGACCGATGCCGATATCGAGCTTCAGCACCTGTGGTTAGAAATCCAAACGCAACGCTGGCAAAACGTGTCCCGTTTTTTATTCAGTTACTACTGCTATAAAAACAATTTAGTAAATAAAAACAACAAGGTTTGTTGGGAAACCGCCCGTGATGTGTTGCCAGCCTCTATCAGCCTTAAAACTCGTAAACAGGCGGTTATTGAGCCTTTAATTCCTGAAGAAACCGTGGTTGGTTTGCTCAAAGCCATCAGCAAAGATGGAGAGATGACGTTTGATGTAATGACGGCTACGCTTAACGCGTTTTTGCACTATGTGGTGATCAGCAAACAGGAGAAGCTACAACTTAAACCCAACATGCCAGCGAGTTGGTATCAGCAGCATCACAGGCCTGTATTCGCCCGTTTTGAGCAAGCGGGAATAGAAATTCAACAAATCAAATAGCGCCCCTGTCGAGCCGCAGACGTAAAAAAGCGCCCACAAGGAGGCGCGTTCGGTCAAAATGGTGAGTAATTCCTGGACGAGAAAGCTCTGAGCAACCGAAAAAGGCTTATTTATTCTTGAATCCCACGAATACG
>NZ_JAWOVO010000152.1:0-1090 GCF_033339955.1 Vibrio sp. 1731
GTGTTCTTCTCTATTTTTAGGATGAAGAAAAACAGGAAAGTCTTTTCCGACGGCAGTGTATCCTTGAGCAAGCATCATTTCTGGTGTGGCTCCGACTACCACCCAATCGTTGTCATAACTGTCAATGCCGAGCAATTGATCTCGAACTGCGCCACCTACTAAATAAACTTGCACGAATTACCTCTGAATTTATGGATATGACGTTGGACATTGTAGCAAGCAATGGTACTTTTCTTTACTCCCAAGAACAGATGCAACTATGTTTACATCATATTTGATTCTTTTGGGATGGGTTTTTAGCTGGAGATCCTAATGTATAAGGACTTTTTTGGGTTTGTTGAACAGCCGTTTTCGATTGTTCCCAACTCACGTTATTTGTATTTAAGCCAACGTCATAAAGAAGCGATCACGCACCTCAATGCGGGATTGGGCGACGGCGGTGGTTTTGCCATGCTGACCGGTGAGGTAGGAACAGGCAAAACGACAGTGGCCAAAGCCATGCTCGCGAATTTAGATGAAAGCACCAAAGCGGGGCTGATTCTCAATCCGACTTTTTCGAGCCGAGATCTGCTAGAAGCGATTTGCGATGAATTTAAGATCTCTTATCCGCAGGATGCGACGTTAAAACAGCTAAACCAAGTCATACATCATTATTTGCTGCGTAACCACAAGGTGGGTTGGCAGACGTTGCTCGTCATTGATGAGGCTCAGCATCTTGCTGCCGATGTACTTGAGCAACTGCGCTTGTTAACGAACTTAGAAACCGATACCAGAAAGCTGCTTAAAGTGCTGTTGGTAGGGCAGCCAGAGTTGCAACGCTTGTTACAGACTACGCAGTTGCGTCAGCTCGCACAGCGTATCACTGGCCGTTATCATCTGTTACCTCTTGATGAGAAAGAGACTGCGGATTACATCGCGTTTCGTTTGCACACGGCTGGTGGTGATCAGCAACTGTTTCATCGCAGTTCCAGTAAGTTGATTGCGAAGTATAGCCATGGCATTCCGCGTCTCATCAACCTGATTTGTGATAAAGCATTGAATATGAGTTATCACCAGGGCAGTGTCGTTGTCGATAAACAGACGGTGCAAC
>NZ_JAWOVO010000153.1:0-1087 GCF_033339955.1 Vibrio sp. 1731
AAGCGGTAACGACCATCTAAACGCAGTTGCTTGTTACCGATAAATACATTGGTGACTTTGTCATTTTCAATACGCATAGAGATACCCGCAAACTGCGCGTAAGCACCTGAATCAACTGGCTTGGTTGCAACAATGTTTAGGTAATCCAAGACTTCTTGACCAGACATATCGACGTAAGAAACCATGTTGCCAAATGGCTGCACGGTCAACACATCTTTGTATGTGATGTCACCGGCTTCAATAGAATCACGCACACCGCCTGAGTTCATCACTGCGAAATCTGCTTTTGCACGTTCCATATGAGCCGTTGCAATTAAACGACCTAGATTCGTCTGTTGGAATCGCACGACATCACGGTCACCTTCTAGCTTACCGTTTGATTCCGCAATTTTCACATTCAGCTGGCTTTGGCCTTTTTCTTGGAAAGGACGAAGGAAGTCCAACATCGCTTTGTCTTGAGTAATTTCATCTTGAACAAACACACGTTGTGATTGACCATCCACGTTGATTTTTTTCGTCAAGTTTACCGGAATAAGGTCGTAGCTCACCATTGATAGTTCGCCGTTACGGAATTCGTAATCGGCACGGCCAACATATTTACCCCACTCATGCGCCTGAACAATGTAAGTACCGTTTTGTTGGTCTGGCTGACACTCATCACCCGGTTTAAAGTTCTTTTTGATAACGTTAGGACCTTCCATACAAACGGGCTCTTGTGAGTGACCACCCACAATCATGTCCAAATCGCCTTCATTAAGGTAACGCGCCAAAGCTACATCACCCGGCGCATTGATGCCACGGTTGCCATTTTCGTAGTGACCCATGTGCGTAACAGCGAAAATCAGATCCGGATTTTCTGTTTTTTTCAGTTCTGCAATCAGCTCTTTCGCTTCCGCTTTCGGGTCGCGGAAGTCCACTTGACCGATAAACTCAGGATTTCCCAACTTCGCGGTATCTTCTGTTGTCAGACCAATAACCGCAATTTTAATGCCTTGTTTATTGAACATCGCGTAAGGTTGGAATAAACGCTTGCCCGTTTTTTTGTCGTAGATGTTGGCTGACAGCATTGGGAAGTTAGCCCAATCTT
>NZ_JAWOVO010000154.1:0-1085 GCF_033339955.1 Vibrio sp. 1731
TGGTATCGCAGGACGTATTAGCGGCGGTTTGTTGGCGGATAACTTTAGTGTCGATGTCGCCATCGAAGTCATGATGGTTGTAACACTGATTGGCGTAATCTGCGTGCACTACTTATTGCCAAAGCAGCGCAACTTCACACCTTCATCCAGCAGCTTAAGACACCAAAATCGTGCCATTATTGGCCACTTCCGAAATCAGCGGGTTTGGTTTGCAATGCTCATCGGCGGCCTTAACTTTGCGTTGTTCGTCAATCTTTACTCAGTGATGGGCTTTCGTTTGGTTAGCGCGCCGCACAACGTTCCGGTCGGTCTGGCATCGTTGATATTCATCTGTTATCTGGGAGGAACTTTTTCTTCTCGATGCGCAGGGCATTGGAGCAAACGTTACTCTTCGATTCTAGGTATGTTCTTAGGCGCTGTGGTTAGCATGGCAGGCATGTGGATTGCGGCTTTTGAGAGCCTCGCCGCTATGCTTATCGGTCTTCTGCTGATTAGTTTTGGCGCGTTTTTTACCCATACTTTGGCTTACGGCTGGGTAGGCCAAAACGCAACACAAGCAAAAGCAACCGCAACAGCTTTGTACTTGGTGCACTACTATGTTGGCGGAAGTTTAGGTGGTTTTTTATTGCTCTACTGTTGGCAACATGGCGGTTGGCCAACCGTACTGCTTGGCGGAAGCGTTTTGTATGCCGTGATGTTTGCTGCCATTGCCTACTTAAAACACATTTGTGAAAGCGTAGATACCGACAGCAACACTGATGTAGCAAGCTTGGGAAGAAGTTAATCGACTTCTCTGCTATGCTTGCGCCAAATTCATAAAAGCAAGAAAGTCGTATGCCAACGCGCTCAACACAAGAAACACCGAATACAGATATTAATGCGATCACGCAACAAGTCGATCAATGGCTTAATGATGTCGTGATTGGTCTGAATTTGTGTCCTTTCGCTGCAAAGCCACAGCGTAACAAACAAATTAAGATTTTTGTCAGCGAAGCAACACAAGAAGAAGCGCTGCTTGAGGATATTCTGCTGCAACTTATTGAACTCAGCACCACCGAACCAGAAAAGCTGGAAACAACATTGGT
>NZ_JAWOVO010000155.1:0-1083 GCF_033339955.1 Vibrio sp. 1731
GCCTCTATTGAGCCCTTGCAGTGTAGATAAAAAAGCTATTGCATTTTCCAGTATGCAAATATTCAAATTGTTCTTATTTTTTGACGCTAAATAAATGCATACAATTGCACTAATTTTGTAATAAATTATCCAACCAGAATCTAAATTACAATTTTTAATATGCCGTTCTGTGTTGCATACAAAGGTTACTTGCTCAAGACGATATCCAGATCACACAAGGCCAAGTAAGCGATTACATTGTGAAAACAATTTACGAACGCGTTAACTACAGTTCATGTTTGAAATACCAAGATATAACAAATGTGTGAATATAAAATGAATAGTTCAACTGAATGTTGTTTACAGAAAAGATACTTGTAGATTCAGACAAAACAAATCGCTAAAAGTGGGAAAACAGAGCTTAAAAACGGTAGGGAAAGGAGCAGATGGAAACCCGCTTAGACAGGAAGATATAAAAATAAAGGCAGCGTATTTGCTGCCTTTATTTTACAAGTTGAGTTTAAGCTTTCGCTTTTTTACGTTTATCAGTGATTTCCCACTTACCATCAACGTAAAGTGCAGTCCAACCACTTGGTTTACCGTCGTCTTCTGAACGAACATAGTTCTCTTTCGTCTTACGGCTAAAGCGAACCACGGCTGGGCGACCATCTGGATCCTCTTGAGGAGCCGTTGTTAGGTACTTAAACTTCTCTGGTAGACGCTCTTCAAAACGCGCCAGTTCAGAGACTAGAGGTGCTCTTGTTTCACGCGATTTAGGGAAGTTGCTTGCCGCCATAAATAGGCCAGAAGCACCATCACGAAGCACAAAGTACACATCTGAGTTTTCACATGGCAATTCTGGGAAGTGCACAGGATCTTCTTTAGGTGGCGCTACTTCACCGTTCTTCAGGATTTTACGGGTGTTCTTACAAGTTTCACTCGTACAATCCATGTATTTACCAAAGCGGCCGTTCTTAAGCACCATGTCTGAGCCACACTTGTCGCACTCAACAACAGGGCCATCGTAGCCTTTCACTTTGAATTCGCCGTACTCAACAACATAGCCTTCACAGTTCGGGTTGTTACCACAAACGTGCATCTTGC
>NZ_JAWOVO010000156.1:0-1083 GCF_033339955.1 Vibrio sp. 1731
TCATTACTCAAGCAGGGCAAAAAGTGTATGACCAAAGCATTGCGATGGTTAATGCCGCGCAGCAAGCCGTTGAGCTATCTGCGGAAGAACATGCCGAACCAACTGGCGCGCTCACGGTAGCGGCACCAGAGGCGTTTTTAAACTCGGTCTTGCAACCGTTCGTGCTGCCTTTTTTGCAACGTTATCCAAAAATTCAGCTCAAGCTGCGCGCTGCCGACGGGGAAATCGACCTGTTTCGTCAGGGCATTGATGTCGCTTTTAAGCTCACCGATAAACCGGATGAGAATTTGGTGCTCAAGGAGATAAGTAAAACCAATCTGGTTTTGTGTGCCTCACCAGACTACCTTGCACAAAGAGGCATGCCAGAACATCCGACGCAACTTGAACAGCACGACTGTATTTACCTAGCGGAAAACGACAAAGACAACATTTGGTCGTTTTTTAAAGAAGAGGCGTTTCATTCCATTGCGGTCAGTGGTCGGTATGCGGTCAACCATTCGCAAATGCGCCTAAATGGCGTCAAAGCAGGTTTAGGGATTGGCATCTTCCACGATTTCGTGGTGAAAGAGGCATTAGAGCGCGGAGAAGTGGTCGAAGTGTTGTCCGATTGGATGATCAAAAGTAACTACCACGGTGCGGTCGCCATGCAGTACGCACAAACCAAATACATGCCTGCACGTCTGCGTGTATTTCTCGACTTTGTAAACGAACATCTCGTGTCTAAGGAACCCAACCATGTTTAATGCGATTCATCACGTCGCTATCATTTGCAGTGATTACCCAACATCAAAGCGTTTTTACACCGAAGTGCTAGGGCTAAAAATCATCGCAGAAAACTATCGTGAAACGAGAGATTCCTACAAACTCGACCTTGCGTTGCCGGACGGAAGTCAAATCGAGCTGTTCAGCTTTCCCGGCGCACCGGAGCGACCAAGCTTTCCGGAGGCGCAAGGCTTGCGACATTTGGCGTTTCAAGTCGACAACGTTGAAGAAGTAAAAACGTACCTCGAGTCCAAACACATCGCTGTTGAACCCATTCGCATTGATGAGTTTACGGGAAAAGCATTTACGTTCTTCCAAGAT
>NZ_JAWOVO010000157.1:0-1080 GCF_033339955.1 Vibrio sp. 1731
ATTCCGTGCGATAGCTATCGAGTGGAATTGGGTTGTACAGCTGTTGAGGATCTATCAACTCATCCAGAAGGATTGGATAACGAGACAACTGTTCGGAAATCATCGGACTTGCGGTACACAAGCGCACTAACTGCACCAATGCGGCAGGGTGTTCATCCAACAATTCTAAGTACGTCGTGCGCGTGCAAATATTGTGCAGTAAGTGCAGCACTCGCGGTAAACCAAACTGCGCATCAGGGTGGGCAAACACCGCGTCAAACACTTTTGGCATCAAGCGGTTTAAGACCTCTCGCCCACGGGGGCCGAGCGTTTTCTTGGCCAAGTCGGCTTTAAAGTTGATGATAGCTTTAGAGAATATGGCGGGCTCTTCAACATGAATGTCCTGATCTAAAATCAGCTCTAGCACATCTTGTTTATTGGCCATATCCCATAATTCATGGAAATGACGAGCAATCGTGCTGCCCTCATCTTCTTCGTCGTCACCAATCAAGGTTTCAAATACTTGATGCACTTTATTCATGTGCTGCTGAGTTTGTTCGATGAGCAGCTCCCACGACTCTAGCTGCATCGCAGTTGCCAGTTTTAAACGCTCAATGTCGCAATCGGGCAGCGTTTGAGTCTGCTTGTCTGCCATTGCTTGCAGTAGATTTTCTAGCTGGCGTAAATATTTATATGCCGCTTCCAGATTGCTGACTTCTTGCGGGGTTAACAGTGCAAGCTCTTCAATACCACTTAGGGTTTCGAGCAAGCCACGATTGCGCAAAGATGGCTCTCGCCCGCCACGAATCAGTTGGAAAACTTGCGCGATAAACTCAATTTCTCGAATACCACCAGCACCCAGCTTGATGTTGTTGGTTAAACCGCGACGTCGCACTTCACTGCTGATCATTGATTTCATGCGGCGCAACGACTGAATCGCACTAAAGTCGATGTAACGACGGAACACAAACGGACGCAACATTTTGCGTAGCTCTTGATATTGCGGATACATTTCGCATCCCATCACGCGCGCTTTGATCATCGCGTAACGTTCCCAGTCCCGTCCTTGCTCTTGGTAGTAATCTTCCAACGCGGCATAGC
>NZ_JAWOVO010000158.1:0-1079 GCF_033339955.1 Vibrio sp. 1731
GATTTTGCTGAACTGTCTGGCATTGCTGTGCCTGCGGAAATTACCGCCGAAGACGGCACCATGTTCAAAGAAGCGCTGTTGTTTACTCACCGCGGCTTATCGGGCCCTTCGGTTTTGCAAATTTCCTCTTTCTGGAAAGCGGGTCAGAAAGTTTCTATCAACTTAGTTCCTAACGAAGACATCGCTCTGCTGCTCGAGCGCAGCCTTGAGAAACATCCAAATCAATCGCTAAAGAACACCCTAGCAAAAGTGCTGCCAAAGCGTTTAGTGGAAGTGCTGATTGAACGTAAAGAGCTGATGGATAAACCTCTCAAGCAGTTCAACCCGAAAGAGCTTGCTAGCGTGGTGGAGCGTTTAGAAAACTGGTCAATCGCACCTAATGGCACCGAAGGCTACCGCACGGCGGAAGTGACTTTGGGTGGTGTGGATACCGATCACCTGTCTTCTAAAACCATGGAATGTAAAAACATCAAAGGCTTGTACTTCATCGGAGAAGTGATGGACGTTACCGGTTGGTTAGGTGGCTATAACTTCCAATGGTGCTGGTCGAGTGGTTTTGTGGCAGGTCAGTGGGTGTAATCCAGCGCTGCATGCAAAGATAGAAAGAGACGACGAAAAAGAGCACTGAATTGAATTCAGTGCTCTTTTGCTATTTGCGGTGTGTTTACTCGTCTTGATACTTTTCGAGCTTGTTGTACAGCGTTTTAACGCTGATACCCAGCTCCTGAGCCGATTCCGTTTTGTTGCCTTGATTCTCTTCAAGCGTATTGAGAATAGCGGCTTTTTCCAGCTCTTCTAACGATACGCCAGCAGGCACCATATCTTCTAATCGGGTGCCAGTTTCTAGTGGCGGCGTATCGAAAATCAGATGTTCATCTTTAATGGTATCGTCGGCGAGAATGAACGCTCGCTCGATGGTGTGTTTGAGTTCTCGAACGTTGCCAGGCCAATCGTGCATGGCGATTTTTTGGATTGCCGAGTCGAGAATCGTCTTGGTTTTGGATTCGTTAGCGTTGCGGTGCGCAATAAAGTGTTTGGCTAATCCGACGATGTCTCCGCCGCGTTCGCGTAATGGTGGA
>NZ_JAWOVO010000159.1:0-1077 GCF_033339955.1 Vibrio sp. 1731
TATCTAATCGCTCGCGCTCAACCAGAGTGTGATCTTTTTCAGTGATCGCTTGACGCGCATGGTGGGTAGCAAATACCACTCCCATTGCTGATGCCATGATCAATAGCAACAATAGTAATGACCAGCGACCAACGGTAATTAAATCCGTGGCGATCAACTTAGCAAGGTTGGGAGTGGGGTTCGTCATAATAATTAAAGCTTTTCAGCAATTCTTAGCACAGAACTGCGCGAACGAGGGTTCATGTCAATTTCTTGTTTGCTCGGTTTTATCGCTTTGCCAACAGTTTTCATGTTTGCGCTGCCAAGCTCTTTGATTTGCGCTTCCGTCAAAGGAATCCCATGTGGAACCTCAGGACCTTTACTTTCTTTGCGGATAAAGCGTTTTACCATGCGGTCTTCCAACGAATGGAAACTGATGACAGATAAACGACCTTCAGGAGCTAAAATACGAGCCGCGCCTTTCAGCGCAGTATCAATTTCTTCTAGCTCACTGTTGATGTAAATACGGAACGCTTGGAAAGCACGCGTCGCTGGGTGCTTTTTCTCTTTAAAACTTTTTGGTGCTGCTTCAGAGATCAGTTTTGCCAACTGTCCAGTACGAACCATTGGCTCGTTCTCTTCGTTTTCACGGTATTCCACAATCGCACGAGCAATACGACGAGCGTGTTTGTCTTCACCGAATTCACGAATCACCCAAGTGATGTCATCCAGATCCGCTTCCATCAACCATTGAGAAACCGGGATGCCTGAAGTTGGGTCCATGCGCATATCTAGCGGGCCATCTTTCATAAAGCTGAAACCACGCTCTGCGTCATCCAGCTGAGGCGAAGACACACCAAGATCCAATAGTACACCGTCTACTTTACCAACTAGGTCATACTCTTCTGCGTATTGAGCCATGCCAGAAAACGGGCCATGAATAATGGTAAAACGAGGGTCGTCAATTTTGCCTGCTTCCGCAATCGCTTGAGGGTCACGGTCGATACTGTACAGTCGGCCATTTGGGCCAAGTTTGGATAAAATTGTACGGCTGTGACCGCCTCGGCCAAATGTTCCATCAATGTAGATACCATCTGG
>NZ_JAWOVO010000160.1:0-1074 GCF_033339955.1 Vibrio sp. 1731
AGATATTGAAAGATCTAACGGTAAAAGCACGAGTTGCTGAAGTGATTCGTACTACTAAAGAAACCGACATTAAAGTTGCCGTTAATCTGGATGAGCAAGGCGGCAATGATATCTCAACAGGTCTTGGTTTCTTTGACCACATGCTGGATCAAATTGCCACTCACGGTGGTTTCCAAATGGTGTGCAAAGTCGACGGTGATTTACACATTGATGATCACCACACGATTGAAGATACCGCATTAGCCCTTGGTCAGGCATTAAAAGAGGCGTTGGGCGATAAGCGCGGCATTGGTCGCTTTGGTTTCAGCCTGCCGATGGATGAGTGCTTGGCGCAATGTGCGTTGGATTTGTCTGGTCGTCCTTACCTGAAATTTGACGCGAAATTTAGCCGTGATCAAGTTGGAGACTTGTCGACAGAGATGGTGGTTCACTTCTTCCGTTCTTTAACTGACACACTAGCGTGTACGCTACACCTTTCTTCTGCTGGCGATAATGATCACCACATCATTGAGAGCCTATTCAAAGCGTTTGGTCGAACGTTACGCCAAGCAATCAAGGTGGAAGGCACGGAGCTGCCAAGCAGCAAAGGCGTCCTTTAAGGCTCACGTGAGCAAGGAGAAAAACAGTGACAGAACAAAAAGTTGTCATTATCGATACGGGCTGTGCCAATGTTTCTTCGGTGAAGTTTGCCATTGAACGCTTAGGTTATGACGTAACGATTTCAAAAGATCCTCAAGTGGTGCTGTCAGCAGACAAGTTGTTCCTACCTGGTGTGGGTACAGCAAGCGAAGCGATGAAAAACCTTGAAGAGCGTGATCTTATCAATCTCGTTAAGCAAGTTGAAAAGCCATTGCTTGGTATCTGTTTAGGTATGCAGTTATTGGGTAAGTTTTCTCAAGAGAAAGGGCAGAAAGCCGACGAGTTAGTTGAGTGTCTTGGACTTTGCGATGGCGAAGTGAAGTTGCTACAGACTGGTGACTTACCGCTGCCGCATATGGGGTGGAATACCGTTTCCGCAAAAGCAGGCAATCCGTTGTTCAAAGACATTGAAGAGGGTGAGTACTTCTATTTTGT
>NZ_JAWOVO010000161.1:0-1073 GCF_033339955.1 Vibrio sp. 1731
AGCCTGTAAAATGCTTGCTTTTAGCTCAGGAGTAACCTGTTCATCGGCATCTAACCACAATACGTAGTCGGCCGTAACATATTGCTGCGCAAGTTGGCGTTGTTTTCCAAACCCCGGCCAGTCTAAGTTGGTATAGAACTTATCAGTGTATTGTCGGGCAATTTCTTCAGTGCGGTCGGTACTGCCCGAGTCGAGGATGACAATCTCATCAACCCAACCTTTTACGGTGTCTAGACAAGCTTTTAAATGCTTCTCTTCATTTTTGACGATTAAGGCAACGGCTAAAGTTGGCTTGGACAAATTGACTTCCTTCTTAACAAATCTATACAGGGAGTTTACTGGTATTGCGGGTACAAATCTTCTACGACTTGATTGAACATTGTAATCACTTGCTTGCTTGTGATGCGATTCATTGCTTTTTCATCTTTCGCACGAGTTCTCCAGCTTAGTTGTTGGCTGGTTTTTCCTGTTTCAGCCAAGATGACTTCCTCATAAACTGAGACGGCATACTGTAGATAGCGATATGGGCCCACTCGAACCGGATTATGGTGGGCGTATAAACCAATGATCGGTGTGTTCATGGCGCTTGCCATGTGAGCTGGCCCGGTATCAGGCGCGATGACCATGTCTACTTTGTCAATCAGAGCCAGCATTTGCAGGATTGAGCTTTGCCCAACTAAATTTAGACATGGCTCTTCCAGTCGAGATTGAATGGCATCTGCCAAATCCAGTTCGACTTGAGCTGGGCTGCCAGCCAGAATTATATTCCAACCTTGTGCTCTCGCATGGTGGATGACGTCTATGTACCCTTCAGCATTCCAGTTTTTATATGCTTTACTGGCTCCTGGCACAATCAGTAGATTGGGTTTGTCGCAAGAAACATGACTCTCTGCCCACTCTTGGTCTTGTGTGGAGTAGGAAAGTGCCCAGTCTAACTCCGTGTTAAGGATGCCAATTTGATGAGCAAAAGCCATCAAACCATCCGCCACGTGCAGAGATTGTGGTGAGGGAACTTTGACATTAGTGAATAGTGTTTGAAAATCTTGGCTTCTGTCAGATGAAAAACCAAGTTT
>NZ_JAWOVO010000162.1:0-1065 GCF_033339955.1 Vibrio sp. 1731
CATATACTGCGGGAAAGTGAATGATCTTGCAGAAATCGAACTGGCTATGAAAATGAGGAAGCAGTTCGCGAACGCCTTGTTAGGCAGAGTAGGAGTTTCGGTAAAAGATTCCTGTGAAGAGACGAAAACGAATGCCGATAGCGCGGCGGATAACAGTGAGCGCGTTACTGAGAACCTAAGCGCGCAAAAAATCGAAATTGATTCTGTTGCAACCGCAGTGAATGAGATGCAAGCCTCGTCTTCCGAGATATCTCATAATGCTCAAGCAACCGCAGATGCGACGCTGAAAGCGCAAAACACCATGACCGATAGCCGCAATGTTATCGATAACGTTAACCATTCTGTTCTCGACCTTGTTGGCGAGTTGGGTGAGATTTCGAAAGTGGTGATGCGTTTGAATCAACAAACGGATCAAATAGGGACGGTTATTGAGGTGATTAATGGCATTGCCGAACAAACCAATCTTCTGGCATTGAATGCTGCGATAGAAGCGGCAAGGGCAGGCGAGCAAGGTCGTGGTTTTGCGGTAGTCGCGGATGAAGTGAGAACGCTTGCCAAACGAACTCAAGAGTCCACAACAGAGATCAAATCTGCGATTGAGAGCATTCAACATGGCAGTAAGTCTGCGGTTTCTGCGTTGGAGAAAGGCAACGAGATGTCTACAGGGACGGTCACTTTGCTTGGAACGGCGCTTGAGAGCATTCAGCAACTAGAGGCGTTGATCCAAGATGTTGTAGAAAGAAATCAACAGATAGCCGTCGCCATCGAAGAGCAGGTCTACGTCACGGATGAAATCAATGAGAACATCCAATCGCTCAATTTGAAATACAGCGAGTCGTATGATCTGATGACAGAAACCAACCAGATGAACAGCAGAGTGCAAAACTGTACGAATGAACTCTCTGACATGATAAAAAAATTCGCATAAGCAGCGGAAGTAAATGGCTTAGTGCTTCTCTAAATAAAGCATAGGGTAGGAGCAAATATGGTTACGCAAAATACCAACTTTTCCCCGGAGCAACCAAAAAATGAAAAAGACGAGCAACAGAATGTAGCAATAGTTGA
>NZ_JAWOVO010000163.1:0-1061 GCF_033339955.1 Vibrio sp. 1731
CATTCGTTATGAACGCTTGGAAACACGACCAAGAAGCCGAGCACATCACCTTTATTCCAGATGGTAATGGAGAGTTCACTGATGGCATGGGCATGCTCGTGGACAAAAATGACATCGGCTTTGGTAAACGTTCTTGGCGTTACAGCATGCTGGTAAAAGATGGTGTGATTGAGAAGATGTTTATCGAACCAAATGAACCAGGAGACCCGTTCAAAGTATCGGATGCCGACACTATGCTGAACTACATCGCACCAGAGTACAGAACTCAGGAATCGATCACTGTATTTACCAAGCCTGGTTGTCCTTTCTGTATGAAAGCCAAACAAAACTTGATTGATCACGGTCTTCAATATGAAGAAGTAATTTTGGGGAAAGATGCAACTTCCGTCAGTCTTCGTGCTATTACAGGCCGTACGACCGTCCCGCAAGTATTCATCGGCGGTAAACACATCGGTGGTAGCGAAGAGCTAGAAACTTACCTAGGCTAACCTGTCCATAGCCTACACCCCCGGTCTCCGGCGTCTTTGACTCGGAGGCCACCCTGTTTCTTCCCGCTCAAATCTAAGTCCTTAGTTCTTAAATCGTTCTACTACCTGAATCAACGATTTTAAATACAACACTTTTTGTTCATCATAACGTCTTGTTTCTATTCCCAAGCCAAATACAAAAAAAACCTCGCAGATACGAGGCTTTTTTCTGGACTAGAGTTTCATGGATTACATCATCGCATAACGACTCACTAGCACAATCGCGGTGAACCCAATGGTGAAAAATCCCCCGGCAAGTCCTAGTGCTACTCTCAGTTCTGTCGACATTATCTTTTCCTATTTTCTGGCTGACGCGGCACCATACACCAGTTACGTGCTACAAAATTTCATCAAAGCTAATTTTCCATTTTTGGGTTCGAATCACCTAACAAGCGCACATGGTAAAGCCTATTCATCTTCTGCTAATCTTGGGTAAGTTGAATTGAGGTAAACATCATGGCTTGTCGTAGCTGCCAAGAACATTGGTTTTGGAAAAAGATCGGTCGTTGTCAACGATGCATGGATCAATTGACC
>NZ_JAWOVO010000164.1:0-1059 GCF_033339955.1 Vibrio sp. 1731
TTGTTTAAAGCCAACCCTAAGAGCGTTTGTCATCAAGATTGCCCACAAATGAGCCCACAACCAGAAATGGATCGCTTTGCCAGTGAGTTCGGTGAGCAAGACGTTGCCGTTGATGGCCAAGCTCCAGAGAACGCACTAGAAAATGATGAACCAAAATACGCACCACAAGTGATCTCTGAACAAAACGCATTCTTGATGCGTGAAATGATGTACAGCAACATCTGGGGTGGCGGCAACTGGCGTGAAGGAACTGGCTGGAACGGTACCGGCTGGCGTGCGCAAAAACTTGAGCGTCGTGGTAGTGGAGGTAGAACTGGTACGACTAACGATTCAAAAGACGCATGGTACAACGGCTATGGTCCGGGCGTGGTTGCTATTGCATGGGTGGGCTTCGATGATCACTCACGCGCGTTAGGCCGCACGACGGTGAACAGCAATTTGGGTCAAGGCCAAGTATCTGGTGCTGAATCAGGTGCGAAAACAGCAGAACCAGCATGGATTGACTTTATGCAAGTGGCATTGGAAGGCAAGCCAGAACAAGGCAAGAATATTCCAGATGACATCGTGCGCGTTCGCATCGATCGCAACAGCGGTCTGCTGACTCATAAAGTGGATAGCACGTCCATGTTTGAATACTTTGAGAAAGGCACGGAGCCAACCGAATACGTTGGTAACAGCCTCGAAGACAGCATTTATTCAAGCGGTTCTGGTGGCACAACGGAAGAGTTGTTCTAAACCAAACGAAAGAAAAGATAAGGGGAGAGCGTTGGCTCTCCCCTTTTTTATAACGTTAAGCGGCCATAGAAGATGGCTGCGACTCTAGAATTGCTTTGATTTTCGCTGCTAATGCTTCAAAACGAGCACGCAACGGAGAGCCAGGGCGGTACGCCAAAACAATGCTGCGTGAAGGCGTAGGGTTGACGGCAGGAATGTAGCAAACGCCATCTTTTTGTTTTTCGGCTGGAATAGAAAGCTGAGGCAACAAAGTAATACCCGCTCCCGCAGCAACCATATTACGCAAAGTTTCTAAACTGGTGGCTTTAAAGCGCTCATCATCTT
>NZ_JAWOVO010000165.1:0-1057 GCF_033339955.1 Vibrio sp. 1731
CCTAGGGCTTGAATGTTCAAGGCTTGTGGAATGTGCTCGTTTTGCGCTGTAGCAGAAACGAATGGCAGTGCTGATTCAATGTCGAAACGAGTCCAAAGCTCGCGTGTTGTCAGCGTAGCATCGCTGTTTTCGATCAGTGCTTGCGCCGCTTCTTCTGTCACAACAAGTAACCAACGGTTCGCCTCTACTTTTACCGCAGTGCCGCCATTGATGATGCGTACATCACCGGCATCTTCATTTAAAGCAGACACAAACGCATCGGCGTTGACACCTGCAACGCCAAGAATCACATCGTTAGATTCTTCAATCGTGACTTTGGAAAATACGGCGTATTTTTTTATTTCTTTCAGTTCGATTTCAATCGCAGATTTCGGCTGGATCATGCCGTAGCCATCACCATGATGGAACAAGCGGAATACACTCCACACTTTACCTTTCGCGTCGCAGTGCGCACCGAGTGTTGATTGGTCTTTTTCTAGAGAAACCACATCACAGGTAACTTGACCATGCAGGTACGATTTTTTGTCATCGCCTACCATGGTGATCATGCCTAGATGATCGAGTCGTGAGATAGACAGTTCTGGTAGAGCATCTTGAGTCGATAGGTTGAGCGGTGAAAAGCGAGTTTGCCATTCCATGATTACAATGCCTTTTGAAGATATTTTTCAGCTATGTTAAATGCAGATTCACGATTTGTCAGCTTTCAATATGCCCAAGTCACCTTAAGGTGTTCGGTTTAGCGAGAACCGCTCAGTTTTCAGATGTAGCGGTAATTTGGAAATCTAATCAACCTTGAGTAAGAAACGTCAACAACGTATGTCAATCAAGGATAGGTGACGTTTTCTATCGTGATTTCATGGCAGAATAATTAGGAAAGAGCTCGCTGTTGCTAAACGTGAGGTTCAGTGGTGTTGAATCAGTGACCAGCTTTGAATCTGACACCTTGAAGTTACTTAACGTATTGTGACCCGCACACTAGTGACGTAGCACATCCCTTGTTACACTCCGCATTAATAACAAGACATCTATGAAGGAATAGTGAATGTACACTCCTGAA
>NZ_JAWOVO010000166.1:0-1044 GCF_033339955.1 Vibrio sp. 1731
TTTAAGTGAATTTAGTGTTTATGGCACAATTCTTTAGGTAGAGTGGTTAGCGTTGTTCACACCTTAATTTGGCGTTAGGTGTTTGATATCAGCATAATGAATTTCCCCATCTTGTCATGAAGTTATAGTCGTAGCATAATCGAAGTATTGGAAGATGTTTCCCGCACACTGTTGACGGCAGGTACCTCGTAGGGCTTCCCTAGCTGGCGCATCAATTCCCTATCAAGTAGGCCAACTCGATAGTAGGTAGCCAAGGCAATTGTTTCGTCGTACGTACGTGACTCGCACGGTAAAAAGAGGTAAATCGACCGAACTCTATCCGTAACTATCACCTTATCTAGTTTACTCTTGCGAGTAGCTAGAGGCCTTTAGCTCTCGCTCTATGATAGGTGATATATCTATGATTGAGCTTACGCTAAAAATTAGACTGACAGTTCCTCAAATTATTGTTCTTACGAGTGCATTAATAAAAGGGCTATCTTATCTAATTTAAACTTATGGGGTGGCGTTCTCGTTACCCCATACCTCCACACCTAACAAAGCGTTTAAGACAGATTCGCAACGCTCGGCATTTTTGGTTTGATTCAGTTTTAGTGTTTACGGCACAATAGTTTAGGTATTGTGGTGGTGTTGCTCACTACTTAACGCGGCGTTATGTTCTTGGAGGACGTGGTGGAGTATCAAAGAGATAGGGTAACTTTTAGCGTTTTCCATAAACTTGTTGTAAAGCTATATAAGGCTCTCATATTCAAACTTTCAAACAAAAAAGAGAAGCTAGAGTGGCAGTTAATATTGATAGCCGATTGTTTACGAATCATCGGGCTATGTAGGTTGGCTTATTGGATGGCTTCTAAAGTGCAAACTTCAACGTCTAGCGTTAAGAACAAGTTCTGGTCAACCCATGCTTCAGGTATAGCTCTGCAATATGCAGGTGACATGATTGGCGCTGAAAAAGAATTCCTAAAAAGTGTAGTGGCACACTGAATTTGGTCACTTAGTTAGAGGTGATATCATCACCTCATAAGTTAACAGGTGACATAATGA
>NZ_JAWOVO010000167.1:0-1044 GCF_033339955.1 Vibrio sp. 1731
CGCCGCATGGCAGGCCGAATCTGCTTGCGCGTGCACCATTTGCGGCGTTTCTGCCGTGTGGTCGATGATACGAATGCCGACCGAGCAACTGATGAATAAGCGTGTGTCTTCCCAGATAAACAGGTGCTCACCCAATGTGGAGATAATCACCTTCGCAATATTGATCGCGCCATACTCGTCGCAATCTTTCAGTAGCACCGCGAATTCATCGCCGCCCATTCGCGCAAGCACGGAATTGTATGGCAGCACCTCTTCCAACATGCTGGCGCAAAATTGAATCGCGGCATCGCCCGCATCGTGCCCAACGGTGTCATTAAGCACTTTCAACTGGTCGAGATCGAGGTATAACATCGCATGCACTCGGCGGTGGCTATCCACTTCACGCAGCGCGGTTTTCAACTCCAACTCAAAGTGGTTGCGGTTGTATGTCCCCGTCAATAAGTCATAACGCGCCTGATACTCTAACTTCTCAGCCAAAAGTTTGGTCTCTGAAATGTCTTCACCCACAATCAGCAACTGATCGGAATCGTTGAGCGGTCGAATGTTTTCGCGTACCCAAACACTGTGCCCGTCAGCATGGCGATACTCGATTTCACGTCGCCACACATCATGAACTTGATGACTCGGTTGCAACAACACCTGACGTGGGAACAGCGCTTTGTCATCAAGATAGAACTCTCGTAGGCGATGGCCGAGCATCTCAATCGGCTCGTAGCCCAATAACAGCTGCGCGAATCGGTTCACTTCTTGGATGCGGTTGTGGCTGTCGAGCGTCACCATCATCACGGGCTGCTGCTCGTAGTAATTACGCAAGCTCGACTCACGCTGATAGAGCTTATCTTCCATCAACTTACGGCTGGTGATATCACGCGCCTCAAACAGATACTGCTTTTGTTTGCCTACCTGCTGGGAAAACGGCTTTAAGGAAATTTCGAGTACCATAGAGCCGTGCTCTTTGCTCCAGATTTCGGCTTCAAATGTCGAAACTTGTTGCTGCGGTGCATCAAAATAATCGGCGATCGCGTGGCGTGCTTGCTCACTCCA
>NZ_JAWOVO010000168.1:0-1044 GCF_033339955.1 Vibrio sp. 1731
TTAGTCGAACCACAGTCTTCCGGTATTGGTGGCGGCGCATTTTTGGTGTATTGGGATGGCGAACAACAAAAGCTCACCACTTATGATGGTCGAGAAACTGCGCCCCTTGCTGCAACCCCAACACTGTTTTTGGACGACCAAGGCCAGCCGCTGCAATTTTATGATGCCGTCGTAGGCGGACGATCTGTCGCGACGCCGGGCACCGTCAAACTGTTGTGGGATACCCACCAAAAATACGGCAAGCTGGAATGGAAAAAGATCATTCAGCCAGTGATCAACTTGGCTGAGGAAGGTTTTGCCGTCAGTCCTCGTCTCGCCAGTTTGATTGCCAACGACGCCGAGCGTTTATCACGTTTTCCGACCACAAAAGCGTATTTCTTTAACGCCGATGGCTCACCAAAAGCCGAAGGCACACGATTAAAGAATCCAGAATACGCGCAAACCTTGAAAGCCATCGCCAAACAAGGTGCTCAAGCCTTCTATCAAGGTGATATTGCCAAAGACATTATCGCAACCGTGCAAACTGCAGTGGGTAACCCGGGCGTGTTGGCACAACAAGATTTTGATACTTACCGCATCAAACAGAGAGAGCCCGTTTGTGCGGCTTATCAAAGCTACGACATCTGCGGCATGGGGCCACCAAGCTCAGGCGCGCTAACTGTCGGACAGATCTTGGCTATCACCGAGCAATACGATCTCAAAGGCTGGGGACCAGGCAGCGCCAAATCTTGGCAGGTCATTGCGGACGCATCTGGTCTCGCGTTTGCTGATCGCGGTAAATACATGGCCGATCAAGACTATGTACCCATGCCAACCGAAGGTTTGTTGGACAAAGACTATCTCAAACAACGTGCCGAGCTTATTCAGGTCGGCAAAGCACTGACGAAAGTGGAAGCCGGTAACCCACCGTGGTCACATGCAATGAATCTCAGTATGGATGAATCGATAGAACTTCCTTCCACCAGCCATTTCAATATCGTCGATAAGCAAGGCAATGTGGTTTCAATGACCCCCACCATCGAGAACGCTTTTGGCTCGCGCTTA
>NZ_JAWOVO010000169.1:0-1043 GCF_033339955.1 Vibrio sp. 1731
TGGTGGCTTACCGCATTTCTCGAACGCATTAACCGTTAAGTGCGCGCCAACCGCGGTTTGAGCAAGAACCGTAAAGGCAACTAATGGTGCTTCGTATAACATTATTTCACCTCTCTTGGATTCTGTAGGAAACCAGTGCGGTCATTGGTTGGACGACCATTTGGATTTAGCTTCACGATCAGGTTCGGGCTCGTAATGCGAGAATCTGGCAGTGGTGCTACATCCGCATTTGAACCGTATTTCGCACGCAGCTCATCAATTGGACCAAACTCAATCGCACGTAATGGACAGCTATCAACACACACTGGCATTAAGCCTTCTGCGACACGTTCGTAACAGCCATCACACTTGGTCATGTGACCTTTTTCTTCGCTGTATTGAGGCGCGCCGTAAGGACACGCCATGTGACAAGATTTACAGCCGATACACACGCTTTCATCGACAACGACAAAGCCGTCTTCTTCACGCTTGTGCATTGCACCAGATGGACAAACCTTGGTACACGCTGGGTTAGTACAGTGGTTACAAGAGATCGATAGGTAGTAAGCGAACACGTTTTGACGGAACGCGCCGTTTTCTTCCGTCCAGTTGCCGCCTACGTATTCGTAAACACGACGGAAGTTGCGGTCGATACCCAGATCTTTGTTGTCTTTACAAGAGAGCTGACATGTTTTGCAGCCAGTACATTTGCTTGAATCAATGTAAAAGCCATACTGTTTCGCTGTGCTCATTATTTAGCCCCCATTTTCTTAATTAGCGTCACTTCAACGAGGTTGGTATGGCTCGGGTTTGATTTTGCCAAAGGGCTTGGACGTTGTGTTGTTAGCACGTTGATTGAGCCCGCTTGGTCAACACCTTTTGCGTTTGGTGCGTACCATGCGCCCTCACCTAAGCCAACCACATGCGGCATGATGCGTGGGGTCACTTTTACACGAACGTTCATTTCACCGAACTTGCTGCGCACGCTGACCAAATCGCCGTTATCAATGTTGCGAGAAGCGGCATCGACTGGGTTTATCCAAAGCTCTTGTGGCGCTGCTGCT
>NZ_JAWOVO010000170.1:0-1040 GCF_033339955.1 Vibrio sp. 1731
GTAGCTTCACTTCCTACGTTAGCTAACAGCTGAGGAAATGGCAATTCTTCTTCATCATTTAGCGTAGAAAATAAATCGATACTTTGATTAACAGACCAATCGAGTAAAGACTGTATTTCATCGAGGATATCTTGGGTTTTCTCTACGAGGCAGGCACCGTTGCGAATCAATTGGTTACCACCACTAGCATTGCGAGCATTAATTGAGGCCGGCAGCGCAAACACTTCTCGCCCTTGCTCAAGGGCATAACGCGCGGTAATAAGCGAGCCACTTTTCTCGGCCGCTTCCACCACTAACACACCTAACGATAAGCCGCTAATAATACGGTTTCGACGCGGAAAGTTTTCTGCGCGAGGCTTGGCATTGGGGCGAAACTCAGAAACCAGTGCGCCATTCTCTGCTACTCGCTGCGCTAAGCCACGATGACGAGCAGGATAAATATGTTCTAAACCAGACCCCAGCACAGCTATCGTCTTACCACCCGCTTGTAGCGCACCATCATGAGCATGGCCATCAATCCCAAGCGCTAAGCCGCTAGTGACAATCAATTCTTGTTGAGCCAACTCTGCTGCAAATTGACGTGCATGGTGTAAACCATCAAAACTGGCGTTCCGGCTGCCCACCATGGCAATTTGTGGTTGCGATAAAAAGGTAGGATTCCCCTCAACAAATAACAACGGAGGCGGAGCGACAACTTGCTTGAGTAAAGGGGGATATAAAGGATCGGCCAGCGTCAGAATGTGATGATTTGTAGAAGTGGCTAGCCACGTTAAACAAGCATCGACCTCTTTATCGACCGAAGCCCAAGCTTGCAGCTGTTTGTTCGTCAAACCCAATTGATAGAGCTGATCAGAAGAGGAACTGATGATATTGCGAGGCGTATCTTTGGCGAGCAGCTTATTCATTTTGACCCCACCGATGCCTGGCAAGCAACTCAGCTTAAGCCAGGCAACAAGGTCACTGTCGTTATTGCGTGGTTTCATTGGTGGTCGACTCTTGCGTCAGAGGCGAAACCACAGAGACCTCTTTATTGATGGGTT
>NZ_JAWOVO010000171.1:0-1039 GCF_033339955.1 Vibrio sp. 1731
GAGGCTCTAGGCACGTTTTTAAGCACTCACTATGCCCTACTGACCCAGAAATCGGCCTGAAAGTTTGTGACGCTTTTCAGGCGATTTACAGGGCAAAGATGGCGCTGTTCGTTTGAAACAAAAAACGCCCTCTAAGGGGCGTTTTTCTAGGTTTTATCAAAAAATTAAGTAATTTAAAGATGCAACATTGGGTTCATCTGTTGGTGCAAGATCCGGATAACAAAGATATCGAACTCTCGAACTCGATAAAAAATGGCGTGTTTCTGATGATCATGACGACGTACGCCAGAACGAAGTTCGGAACAATCTCGACCAATGAATGGTGCCTCTGACAGAGTTTGTAAACATTGTTCCATTTCATCGGTGTAGTTGTCGGCTTGCTCTGCGCCAAAATTTAAAAAGGTATATTCGTAGATATCCCCAAAATCGTCTGCTGCTTTTTGGGAAAGTTTATACATGCAGCTTGGCCTTTCTTCTTGCTGCCACTTCTTTTAATGACAAGGAACACTCTCCGCTCGCCTCACCCTCATCGAGCGCTTTTCGCAGTAAGTCTTGTTGATTCTCTTGTTGTTCGAGTAGTCGCAATGCACTTCTCATCACTTCACTTGTTGAGCCATAACGACCTGTTGCGATCATTCTTTCGATAAAACAATCAAGAGATTCTCCGATTGTGACGCTTGTTGTTCTAGCCATAAAATCACCATGTGTTAATTATTAACACACCTAGTATACCTCTTCATTTTCTCTTTTTCGCTAATTGCTTATCACACCATGCCATGAGCTGTTCGGCTTTCAATGTTATTACCCCCAGAGCCAACATACCCAAGATGTAACTCCACCCCAAAGCATTCCCCCAACCCGGTATGTTGTCACTCACCACAATGAAAACAGCGCAAAATGATAATGCTGTAAAAATAACTCGAATAAACATAACAGCCTCTTTCTCATAGATTCTTCCATCAAGCGTATCATGAGATTTGAAGGTCCAAACTCTCATCCATATACCAGGAAAACCGGCAACGCCGATTTTCTTGGTGCA
>NZ_JAWOVO010000172.1:0-1038 GCF_033339955.1 Vibrio sp. 1731
GTAACTTTGAGAGAACTACTTGGTTTTCCGAGACGTCGGAAACCGCTACACCGGAAAATCAATTGGAGAAATCACCATGGCAGTGAATGTAAACACTAACGTATCAGCGATGACCGCTCAGCGTTACCTAAACAACGCAAACTCAGCTCAACAAACTTCTATGGAGCGTTTGTCTTCGGGTTTTAAAATCAACAGCGCAAAAGATGACGCTGCGGGTCTACAAATCTCGAACCGTTTGAACGTACAAAGCCGTGGTTTGGATGTAGCGGTTCGCAACGCGAACGACGGTATCTCGATTGCACAAACGGCTGAAGGTGCAATGAATGAGACCACTAACATTCTTCAACGTATGCGTGACTTGTCTCTGCAATCAGCAAACGGTTCAAACTCGAAAGCAGAGCGCGTTGCGATTCAAGAAGAAGTGACCGCGCTAAACGACGAACTAAACCGTATCGCAGAAACCACCTCTTTCGGTGGTAACAAGCTACTAAACGGCACACACGGTGCGAAATCGTTCCAAATCGGTGCAGATAACGGTGAAGCAGTGATGCTTGAGCTAAAAGACATGCGTTCAGACAACAAAATGATGGGCGGTGTGAGCTACCAAGCTGAAAGTGGTAAAGGTAAAGACTGGAACGTTGCTGAAGGTAAGAACGACCTAAAAATCAACCTAACGGACAGCTACGGCCAAGAGCAAGAAATCAACATCAGCGCAAAAGCGGGTGACGATATCGAAGAGCTTGCGACTTACATTAACGGTCAAACTGACCTAGTGAAAGCCTCAGTAGACCAAGACGGTAAACTGCAAATCTTTGCTGGCAACAACAAAGTCGAAGGCGAAGTCGAGTTTTCAGGCGGCCTATCTGGTGAGCTAGGTTTGGGCGAAGGTAAAAAAGTAACGGTAGATACTATCGACGTAACCTCAGTTGGTGGCGCACAAGAATCTGTTGCTATCATCGATGCGGCACTGAAATACGTAGACAGCCACCGCGCAGAGCTGGGTGCATTCCAGAACCGTTTCAACCACGCAATCAGCAA
>NZ_JAWOVO010000173.1:0-1037 GCF_033339955.1 Vibrio sp. 1731
GCCGCAGGATTATCACCGCCTGCTAACGCGATGATGGCGTCTGGCGTGGTATCCAAGCCTGCAACATTGGCTGGGCGACCTTCGTGAATAAGCAAAAACAGCACTTTCTTTTTAGCAGAAGGTGCAGGCTGATTCGCTTGCAAAGATTCGACTTGCGTTTTTACCTCTTGCTTCAAGTTTGTTGCTTGAGACTCACGGTTCATGATCGTTGCAATCTGGTCGATACGATGCAAAAGCCCGTCAACGTTGGCTTCTGTATTGACTATCTCGACATCCACACCTGCCGACTTTAGTTGATTTAAGGTGGTTGTTGGGCCCATCTCATCAGAGCCAATTAACTTGGTTGGGCTCAGTGCCAACAACCCCTCTGCTGAAAGTCGGCGATGATACCCAACATCGGGTAACTCCATGCCTTGCGGCAAAGTACTGGTTACATCAACGGCGACCAAGCTGTCTTTCGCATCGAGCGCAAGTAATAGTTCGGTAACGGCGCTGCCCGCACTGACGACGCGTTCTGAGGTCGGGGCGTTGTTGGCAAAAAGGTTCGTGCTTGCAAGTAACAGAGCGGCAGCAGTCAACGCAGTGCGCACTGGTGATAATGTGTTCTTCATGAAAATGTTCTCAGTTTTATGTTCTTGTTATGGCGACTCTTCAGTGAGCAATTGAGTCGCCTGAATTCCGTTTTCTTGCAAAAAGCCAAGAAGCTGAACAAGTGATTGAATATTGGCTGTTTTTTCAGCACCAATCACAATAGGTTTATCGGTTGATTTACTCTCTTCTAGCAGCGCGAGAGTGAAGTTTTCCCAATCGATGTACGTTTGTCCGTTGATCGCCCAATAAGGCTCATCCTTGAGGATATTAACGGTAATCGACTGCTTATCGACCTCTGCAACGGCCTGAGAGTCGGTGCTTGGCAGCGTGACATCTAATGAATCGAGTTTGACTGCGGCGGTAAGCATCAAGAAAACCATCACAATAAAAATGATGTCTAACAGCGGTGTTAAATCTGGTGTTAAGCCGTTGCGGTTATTGTCCTG
>NZ_JAWOVO010000174.1:0-1037 GCF_033339955.1 Vibrio sp. 1731
AAGATATTCGTATATCGCGTGTGTTGAAATAAGATTAACCAAGGTTTCCTACCACATTGATCTGTTTGTTTTCTGGAATTTCGTTGTAAGACAGCACAGCCAATCCTTGAGTGAAAGTACGCGCATAACGCGCCAGTAGTGGGCGTAATTGCGGCATTACAAGTAGTATTGGCGGTAAGCCTTGCTGCTTAAGTTGTTGTCGAATCAAAGGTAAGTTTTGTTGGAACTGACCAAGAATATTCGGTTCGATTGGGAAACTATCGAGAACCACTGTACCTGAAGCTTGCGCTTGTTGCAGCGACGTCAGTAGCATTTGCTCCAACTCATCCGATAAAGCGTAAACATTGAGCTCAGGTTTTTGCCCTGCAATTAAGTTAACTAGCGTGCGTTTTAGTGCGCAGCGAACATCAGCAGCTAACAAAATCGGGTCTTTCGTGTTTTCTGAAGACTCCAGCATGGTATTCGCGATGGTTCGGATGTCTTTTAGTGGCACCTGATCAAGCAATAGCTGGCGGTACACTTTGAGCTGTTGAGCTGGGTTAAGTGCAGCGGCTAAGGCTTCTGCCAATTTCGGCGCTTGTTGGGTTAAGCGCTGCGTCATCGCTTCTACATCATCGTGTGTAAACAATTCTGCAAGGCTGGTTTTCATGATTTTGCTGATGTGTGTTGCGATCACGGTACCGTCGTCCACGACTTGGTAACCCATGTTGAGTGCCTTCGCCTTGTCTTGATGTTCAATCCAAACCGCAGGAAGTTGGTAAGCAGGATCGCTCCCTAGAATGCCATCGATTTCACCGTAGGTGTCGCCAACGGCAATCGCCATTAAACGCTCTGGTTCGATGAAGCCCTGCTCAATCACTTCACCATTAAGCGAAATGGTGTATTGGTTCGGTTTGAGGCTTAGGTTATCGCGAATGCGAACTTCGGGTAGAAGAAAACCTACCTGTTCTGAGAGGTTACGACGTACACCACGAATACGTTGCGAAAGTGGCGCACCTTGATCCTTGTTTACTAGGTGAACAAGACGGTAACCAAGC
>NZ_JAWOVO010000175.1:0-1037 GCF_033339955.1 Vibrio sp. 1731
GCTCCAATGCGTACTAAGGCGGCGATGATGAAAACAACAACTCCAGCACTTGCGCTTGCCCTTTGTTCAACAGCTACATTAGCAGAGCCAATGGCGTATCAAACTGAATCTGGCATTGAGTTTATCCCCTTGGTCAAAGCGTTCTACGAAGGCGACGACAACATAAACAAAGCGGAAAAATCTCAAGATATTGAATCCGTAAACATTTGGGGACTAGAGCCTAGCTTGTTGGCACGTATCGAACGCCATCAATATCGCGCAGACATTCAGTACAAGCTAAAAGCGGGCTTTTCTTCAGACGAGAAGAATGATTACGATGACCATACCTTTCAGCTCACCAATTTTTTTGAATTCAATCATCGTCATCGTTTAGTCGTGGATTATCGTTTTCAGGCATTGCATGAAATCCGCGGTGAAGACATCACTGAAGGACAAGGTAACCTTCTCGATTCACCTATCGAGTTTTACCGTAATGATTTGAAAACCAACTACGTGTTTGGCTCTGCTGGTGCGAAAGGACGATTCGAATTTGGCTTAGGCTACAGCGATAAAACTTACCAAAATTATCGTAACGGTTTACCTGGCAAGCCCAACGCAAAAACTAAGTACAACGACTTCCGCGCCCCAAACGCCCACGTTGAGTTTTACCTTAGAGCGACTCCTAAAACCTATTGGTTAGTTGGGACAAAACAAGTCTTCACCGAGTACCTTAATAAAAACCCTCGCGCTGCATCAAAAGACAGCGACACCGGTTTTTACTACACCGGTGCTGAGTGGGAAATATCGGGGAAAACCCAAGGTATCGCAAGGCTTGGCTATCAAGTTAAAGACTTTGATAGTGAACAACGAGAAACCTTCAAAGGCTTTAGCTGGGATATCGGATTTGAATGGCTACCACAAGAGCAAACGTTGGTGACGGTCAAAACTACCCAAGCAGCCGTCAACCCTGACCAAGATGGTGACTACAACTTACAGACTCGTTATCGCCTAGATATCAAACACGATTGGAACAGCTATTTAGCCACTCGTTTAGGTGG
>NZ_JAWOVO010000176.1:0-1031 GCF_033339955.1 Vibrio sp. 1731
GTTACGTTGCGTTGCACTCAGGGCTATTTCTTCATGCTCGTAGCGAAAGTGAACTTGCATCCGTTGTCGCGCACGAAATTGCACACGTAACACAGCGCCACCTAGCGCGCAGTATGGAAGACCAAGCAAGGCGCTCTCCAGCGACTTTAGCCGCGCTTGCTGGTGCATTGTTACTTTCGATTGCTTCGCCAGAAGCTGGCATGGCAGCGATTACCGCCGCAACAGCAGGCAACATGCAAAGCCAAATCAACTATACTCGCTCAAACGAGAAAGAAGCCGACCGCTTCGGTATCGCAACCTTGGCGAAAGCAGGATTTGATGTGCAAGCAATGCCGCGTTTCTTTGGACGTTTAGCTGATGAGTACCGCTACGCGAGTAAACCGCCACCAATGCTACTGACTCACCCTTTACCAGAAGACCGTGTGGCAGATAGCCGTCAACGTGCACAAGCCTATCCCCCAATGCGCATTGCACCCTCTATCGATTACCATTTGGCGCGCGCACGCATTGTGGCGCGATATGCCGGTATCGACGGACAAGCCGCACTAGGTTGGTTTGAGCGTACTCAAAAGAAAGCTTCAGCGGACATCATGCCGTCATTTGATTACGGCCGAGCGCTGGTTCATCTGGACAACAAACGCTTATCACAAGCAGAACCGATTTTGAAAAAACTGTTAGCGCAAGATCCGGGCAACCCATTCTATTTAGATGCAATGACCGATCTATACATCGAGAAAAAACAGCCACAAAAAGCTGTTGAGTTGCTAAATAGCGCGCTAAAGCGTAATCCTCAAAACAAAGTATTAACCATTAACTACGCCAACGCGTTGCTTGAAGCAAACCAAAATGATCAAGCGGTGCGTACACTTCAGCGTTATACACACGATAACCCAGAAGATAGCAATGGCTGGCAACTATTATCGAAAGGCTATCATGCCCTTGGACGTAGTGATGAAGAGCTTGCAGCACGCGCGGAAATTCTGGCACTAAGAGCAAACTGGAATAAAGCGATTCAATATTACAGTGAAGCA
>NZ_JAWOVO010000177.1:0-1031 GCF_033339955.1 Vibrio sp. 1731
TGCTTTAACATCATTTTTCGAATTAGTGCCATTTATACCAACAGAGCCACGGATTTTTAATCCCATTCTCGTTACCTTTATAACCAATCATATAATTAAGAAAGTACGCTTTAGCGTGACAACAATAAAGATAAAATGTTGTTTTATACGATTAGCCATACGAGGGAAATTAGGTGTTGAAAATATAGATTACAAATAAACTCAACTCATATCACTAAAAACACCTATCTAACATCTTTTGGTAACGCTTCAAAGCAGAACAGCCGGATGTTTTTAAACTACACGTATTAGTAGATGATAAACTGTATGTGAAAGAACACTTAAATTAACATAGTAAAACTATCAATTACTATTTTAAATTTAAATAAAATTCCTTTTTAAGGTCAATCTATAATTAAATTTATTAAACTTTAATTTTTTATTAAATTGAGCTTTGATTTATTAATCTGACTATTTAACTAATTTCATTTCAGTTAATTGTACTTTTTGGCATGTTAGCGGGTGATGGCGGTGCCAGTAACACCGACCCATTTGCAGAAGGGATGACGGACGATAATCAATGGATTGTGGAAGGACCACACTTGATGATTATTACCCCAGACCAAGCGTTGCTGGACTCTCTACCAACCGACCCAAGTTATGGTGGCCCATACGTGATGTGGAAAGGCACGCCATACGCACACATTATGATTCCCGTTGGAGCGAGAAAATAAAAAGAAAAAATCCGATATTCAGTATTTTGAATATCGGATTTTTATTTCGTTATCGAGCCAACCAAATTCTCGCCAATATTCCTATCGGCGTTGTGATGCCTGTCGTAATAGAGGTCACTTCACCATTTCTTAAAATATAAATGGTTGGAGTCACGCTAATTTTCCATTCACGCATAATATCGCTTGAAGGATCGTTTATGTTTTCAAAACGATATTCTTTTGCCTGCATAAACTGCGCCACGCGCTCATTCGGCCCCGATGAGCCAGAAACGCCAACTACGGCATAGTCATCACTCAGCCAGCTCACGCTTGGGCTTA
>NZ_JAWOVO010000178.1:0-1030 GCF_033339955.1 Vibrio sp. 1731
TGTAGTGATTGCAGATTAACCGACTTAGTAGGAGAGAAGTACTGGAAATGCACGATTTATCGCGAGCGTATTAACATTTTCAAGCGTGATCACAATTACCGAGAGCAGCGGCCAGAATTACAACGAGAAGTGCCCGTTAACCAATATGAGATGCGATACCTATTTTGGGCGAAGCGCAGATAAAGCCAGTCCGCAACAGGTCTGATGAGTGGCCAGCGCAGTGGTGCATACAACCAACCTCGTCCAACAAGTTGCCAAGCTCGGTAGGTCACATCCAGCCCGAGGAGTAAATTTCCGTGGTTGTCCAAGGCATGCAGAATGGTGTTGGCACGATCAGGGTCGATTTGCGGATAGGCCGAAAAAGCGTCGCTGTAAATATCAACGGTGTTTATCTCTTGCTTATGATCGTGTTGGCGTAATGCCTTCATCTCTTTGGCGCACAGTGGGCAAGTGCCGTCGTAGAAAATAGTCAGTTTAGTCATATCAATTCGTCATTGCATTGGGGCTGCTTGATGGTTTCTCGCTGCTTTTACGTGGCGATGCTTCTTTGGGTTCATTGTGCTGCAGGTAGTGCTGCCAGTTAGTGCGAATGTTTTCGTAATTGTATTGGCAGAAGTCTTTGCGATCTCGAAGGTAGTCTTTTTCAACTTCGTCGAGTAACGATTTGTACTGTTCAGGATCGCTGCCATACACCAAGCACAAAGTGGAGAAGTAACGCTGTAGGTCAAAACTGTGTTCGTCAATGTACTCGCCGAAATCGTAATAGTCGGGTCTGTCATCGGACTCAAACGCAAACATGTCGGCGGCACTGATGGCCATATCGGCGCCATCGTCTAAATAGTCGATCAGTAAAATAGTGGCGAAATTGTCAACGGCATCTTCTTCTTTCCCCAACACAGGGATGCTTTGATCCTCGATGTACGCATGCCCAGCTTCATGCAGCAAAGTGTGTAATAAGGTATCTAATGCACCAGTCGTTGGCGATTTTCCGTAGCGATCTTCATATTGGTTGTTGGAGAAGTAATTGAGC
>NZ_JAWOVO010000179.1:0-1030 GCF_033339955.1 Vibrio sp. 1731
TGTACCCTAGTCTATCACCGAAGAAAGGTTTCCCTAACATGCAAAGTACCCAGTTACTACAAACGCTTCAATCCGTGTTTGGTTTTGACTCATTACGCCAAGGCCAACAACCAGTTATTGAATCGGTCATGGATGGTTACTCTGCAGCAGCAATATTCCCAACGGGCTCGGGCAAATCTCTTTGTTATCAACTCCCCGCCACCATGCTGCCAAACCTCACTTTAGTGATCTCGCCATTACTGGCACTAATGAAAGATCAGCTGAGCTTTTTGCAAAGCAAAGGGATCGCCGCCGCTTCTATTGATAGCAGCCAAAGCAGAGAAGAAGCGCAACGCGTAATGGTTGGAGTCAAAAACGGTGAAATCAAAATTCTGATGATTTCTGTCGAACGCCTCAAAAACGAGCGCTTTCGCGAGTTCATTCGTCAGGTGCCAATCTCTTTGATGGTAGTCGATGAAGCGCACTGTATCTCTGAGTGGGGACATAACTTCCGTCCGGATTACCTCAAGTTGCCGCAATATCAGCGAGAACTGAATATTCCTCAAACCTTATTGCTGACCGCCACAGCAACGCCCGCCGTTATTGAGGACATGAAAAATAAATTCGATATTACGAGTGACCACATTACTGTAACTGGCTTTTACCGTTCGAACCTCGATATTTCAGTCATCCCTTGCGAAGAGTCCGAAAAGCAAACGCAACTCAACACGATTGTCGCCGCAGCCCCTAAACTGCCAACCATCGTTTACGTAACGCAACAGCAAACTGCAGAGCAAGTAGCTAAGTCATTGATCCACATTGGCGTTAACGCTCATGCGTATCATGCGGGAATGAAAAGTGAAGTTCGTGAGCAAATACAACAGCAATTTATGGCGAGCCAAATTGACTGCATTGTGGCCACGATTGCCTTTGGGATGGGTGTCGACAAATCCGATATTCGCCGAGTAATTCACTTTGATCTACCTAAATCCATTGAAAACTATGCACAAGAAATAGGTCGAGCAGGACGCGACGGACAACGCTCCGAATG
>NZ_JAWOVO010000180.1:0-1029 GCF_033339955.1 Vibrio sp. 1731
CGGCGTAGGTTGGATCCGTCGCATAACCTGCTCGATGAATACCGCGAATAAAGGATTCAGAATCTCCGCGTTGCTGCAATGCCGTCTCGTAACGTGGATTGTCATTCAAGAAACGGACGTAGTCGTTGAAACTATCTTGATAGTTCGAGTAAGAACGAAACGCTGCCGTCTCTTTCACTGGCGTATTGTCATGAAATTCCAATGTTTGCGTGGTGACTTTATCACCTTGCCAGCTTCTGTCTGCTTTGATGTTGAACAAGTTGTTACTGCTACCACGAGCATTTTGCACCACTTTTTGTCCCCAGCCAGTTTCCAGAGCTGCTTGAGCAAGAAGCAATGATGGTTCTACACCCAACGCTTTCGCCGCCTTTTCAGCGTACGGTTTCATGGAGTTCACAAAGGATTCTGGTGAATCAAACTTAGCAGGAGTATGGCTGGTACGGGAAAGTTCGCCGGACTCAATCAAGCGCTTTTCAATTTCACGCGCTTTTTTAGGGTCCACACGACGATATTCTACCGCGCTGTTTGCCGCATCGCGCATTGCCGTTTCGCTCTTATCATTGCCTTGGCCAGCCGTCAGCTGTGCCACTATCATATCTGCCAAGCCCATAGAGCCATTTGCGCTCAGTTCACTCGCCATCTGCTCATCAAGCATCTGGCGGTAAAATTTCTCATTTTGGCTATTCATGATGTTCGACTCGAAGCCTTCGTTCGCTTCGCGCATCGACTTCAGCATCATGGATGTAAAGATAGACTCAAACTGACGAGCAGCCGCATGCAGTGCTTCTTGCTCGCCATCTTTGCCCTCTTTAACCGCTTTCTGACGCAGGCTATCGAGTGAGCTAATGTCGTGAATAAAACCGATATCGTTAGGATTCTTCATCATCGCAACCTCCTAACCATTAAATGATGATCAACTGGCCTTCGATGGCACCAGCTTGTTTCAATGCTTGTAAGATGGCCATCAAATCAGAAGGTGCTGCTCCCACTTCATTCACCGCACGTACGAGGTCATCCAGCGTCAAACCC
>NZ_JAWOVO010000181.1:0-1026 GCF_033339955.1 Vibrio sp. 1731
CATTTTCGGGTCGATCATAATGAAGCGTAGATCTTCTGGAGAAGCTTTGTAGAGCATACTCAAGATCATGACGTTTACACCGACCGACTTACCTGAACCTGTCGTACCCGCAACAAGTACGTGAGGCATTTTAGCGATGTCAGCAATGACAGCTTCACCCGCGATATCTTGACCAAGTACCACCGTCGTTGGCGATTTAGCTTGCTCAAATTGAGGGCTGCTGATGACGTCTGATAGATAAACCGTCTGACGACTCATGTTTGGCAACTCAAGACCGACATAAGGTTTGCCTGGAATCACCTCTACAACACGTACCGCCATCGCAGATAGAGCTCGCGCCAAGTCCATAGACAGACCAGAAATTCGACTTACTTTCACACCTGGCGCCAAATCGAGCTCGAATCGAGTGATGACTGGGCCTGGGTAAATGCCGACTACGTCAGCTTTAATTTTGTAGTCTGCAAGCTTGCTTTCGACTAAACGCGCGACTTGCTCAAGCGCTTCACGATCGATGAAGTTTTCACGTTTTTCCGGATGGTAAAGCAATTCAAGTGTTGGCAGCGGCTCTTCTGGCACTGGTAAATTCTGTTCTTGCTTCATCAAGAATGGGTTTTGCGTCGCGGCAACTTTTGCTTGCGCACTGGATACCATGCTTTGGAATGCGGCAACATCTTGATCGCCATCTTGCACTTCCTCAACCTCAACTTCTTGTGGCGCTGGTTCAAACGCTACACTCGGCTCAGGTGTCTGTTCTGGTTGAATTTGAGAAACCGATTGTGGTTGAACTATAGGTTGAGGCTCTGGTGAACGCGACTGAGGTTGAGGAGCAACATATGCCTCCTCTTCATCTACTACATCAAAATCAGAGATGGTTGGTTCAATATGTTCACTTGGCTCAGCGTGGTCGGTAATGTCATCAAGCGCACGAGTGTCAATAACAGGCTCTTCGTGTAGCGTTGGTTCCACATGGAGTTGCTGTTCTTGCTGAGCAGCAAACTGTTCATACTCTTCATAGCTTGATTCTCG
>NZ_JAWOVO010000182.1:0-1023 GCF_033339955.1 Vibrio sp. 1731
GCTCTCGCTTGTTATTTACTCCCCCGCTTTGCGCACTCGCCATTTACACTTCAAATTTTTATCAATCAAAAATGATAAATTCCGACAACACAGTGGAGAAAAACATACACAAGCGTTATAAAACCAACGCGAGACAATAAGATCTCATCCATCATCTATCGTGGACAAATCAATGAAAAAAATTCAACGAATTGGACTAGCTCTCTCCGCGTTTGGGCTTATGACGGGTTGTCAGCTAACATCTTCTGAACCGCTTTACCCAACCGCCAATCAAAAAACTATCCAATCAGCAAAAAATGAGTTCAAGGGAATGGAAGAGTTTGAAGTCAGTGACGATGGTGTCATTTCTTTTCGTGCCCGCCTGCCTGGACCAGACTATTACTGGGAGCCATATAAAATCAAACAGTTAAGTTACGAGATATCCTGTGTTTTCCTCACTAATTATGTGGATCGTGGGATGGTGGTGAAGTCTTCGTTTTTAGGCGCTCGTGGCCGCGTTGAGTACTATGATATGGAGCGCTGTATGGACAACACGCCCTTCGAGTAATTTTCTCAGCACATAAAAAAAGCTCCACCGAAGTGGAGCTTTTTGGGTATTGGATTACTTGAGATTACGGACGAGCAACAAAACCGACAGCTTCGTATGCTTTTTTCAGTGTTTCCGCCGCGCGAGCCGATGCTTTCTCCGCGCCTTGCTTCATCACTTCATCCATAAACGCGCGATCTGCGCGAATACGACGGTATTCTTCTTGAATTGGCTCAAGCATCGCAACAACCGCTTCACCCACGTCTTTCTTGAATGGGCCATACATTTCAACGCCTTTGTATTTCGCTTCAATCTCTTCAAAGCTCATGCCTGTCGCTGCAGAGTAAAGACCCATTAGGTTTGCAATGCCCGCTTTGTTTTCAACATCATGGCGAATGCTTGGTGGCGTTTCGGTATCGGTTTGCGCTTTGTTGATCTTCTTGATGATCGATTTCGGCTCTTCAAGCAGCGTGATAACGTTCTTACGGTTATCATCA
>NZ_JAWOVO010000183.1:0-1022 GCF_033339955.1 Vibrio sp. 1731
GCTTGAGGTGATTTTCTCTGAACTTGAAGACATCAAATTCAACGAGCTGCGTGGCGAGCTTTACATCGGCGTGGCCCCTACGTTTGCACAGAGCTGGTTATTGCCGCGTATGGTGGAATTTCAGCGTTTGTATCCTTCTCTCAATATCAAGCTTCGAGTAAAGGCAAGCCGATTAGATTTCTTACATGAGCCCGTTGATATTGCGATTTACTACAGTGACAGCGAGCATCCGGGGTTCCATCATCAAAGGCTATTTGATGAAGAGTTGATGCCGGTTTGTAGCCCTGAATACAGCCAAACACATTTCTCCAATGGCGTGAGTAGTGCCAGCCAATTTGAGACCGTGACCTTTATTCATTGCACTGAATCGTTAGAAGCAAACGAGCCAAATCATGAATGGCAGAGCTGGTTAGCAAGCCAAAGCAACCCTGAGCTGAAATCGCTCAAAGTGATGGAGAAAACCTACCTTTTTAACCATGCCGATATGGCGATGATTGCCGCCAAAAACAGCATGGGCATCGCAATGGCGCGGGCGTCTTTGGTGCAAACCAGTTTGGAAAAGGGAGAACTGGTCGCGCCTTTTGAACGCGTCAACGCAGGGAGAGGGTACGATTTGATTTGTTTAAACGGCCAGCAGCACAGACCGAAAAATGCGGCGTTTATCGAATGGCTAGAAACGCAGCTGCCTCCCCTTGCATCGCAATAAAAACAAAGGGAGGCATAAGCCTTAGTTTACGATGATTTCATCCATCAAGCGGTCAATGTGAATCACCACTTGCTCACTCGCGTCTTCCATCGAGTTGATGGAAGTCACCATGCCGGCCATATTTCCTGACTTCGCGTGGTTCATTGCATCACGGCCGCTATCGTGCACACCTTTGTGTGGCGCTTCGAGCTGCGCGTAGCTTCTTAGTTGGCTATATGCTTTGCCGTCACCTCGGTAGTACCACTGGCCCAATCGACATTCTGAATGGCTATTGACGGTTTCACCAAAAGAGCCACTTTGCAGCAAGCGATAGATG
>NZ_JAWOVO010000184.1:0-1021 GCF_033339955.1 Vibrio sp. 1731
TGGCTATGTTCCCTTTAACTGTTGTTATACTTAAAGTAGGCAACGATTGGAGGGAACTCCTATGCTTCAGTCACAGTTCCACAAGCTTATAAAACTGCTACCCAAGCTCACCGATAATCAATCTGTACTACTCGAACAATTCTTGAGAGGGGTTGAACCTGTCTCGCAAGTCATTCGTGAACTTGAACAAAGAGTCGTTGACTCCCCTGAATGCCCTCACTGCCATAGTTCACTCATAAATCGCCATGGCAAGGTTAATGATATGCAGCGATATCGCTGCAAAAACTGCCTAAAAACATTTGTCGCTACGACAGGTACGCCTCTTGCTCGATTGCGTTACAAAGAACAATGGGTTAACTACATGAAGTGTATGCTTGATAGTAAAGTGCTGCGTGTCAGTGCTAAAGAGTGTGGTATCAACCTGAAAACATCATTTCGCTGGCGTCATCGCTTCCTTGAATTCCCTGCAACGCTAAATGCATCAAAGCTTGAGGGGATCATTGAAGCAGATGAAACTCTATTTCCGTACTCTGAAAAAGGCTCAAAAAAGCTAACACGTAAACCAAGAAAACGAGGAATGAGAGCGCATAAGCGTGGTCGCTCTAAGGAGGATTGGGTTCCAGTTTTAACGGTCAGAGACCGAGGTAAGCACACGTTTGAGTCAATCTTGCCTGATGTAAAAGAAGAAACACTAGCCAAAGAGTTAGCAGGCAAGCTAGAAAAAGATAGTGTGCTCTGTACTGATGGCCATAAGTCTTACATTAGTTTATGCCTTAACAATGACTTAGTGCATAAGCAACTCAATATATCCGCAGGATTAAAGGTCATTGACCGAGTTTTTCATGTTCAAAATGTGAATGCTTATCACAGTCGCACCAAAGAATGGATGAAGCGATTCCATGGAGTAGCAACGAAGTACCTAGATCATTACCTTGGTTGGCACCGTTACATGGAAGTTACTGAAGAACTTAATGAAAACAGGATGTTAAGTCTTCAGCAACAATTAAAGGGAACATAGCCT
>NZ_JAWOVO010000185.1:0-1021 GCF_033339955.1 Vibrio sp. 1731
TGCACGACGGCCAATCTAAGCTTGCCAGTGGCTATCAAGTGAATGTTTTTTCGATCGAACCACACTTACTTAGCGATCTGGCAGATCTTAAACAAAACGGTCAAATTATCCGCTTTAATGAGTTGATCATCTCCGATCCACAGATATTTTCACAACTTAGTAACTTGCACGGACTATTGAGGCGCGAAAATCTCAGTCAATTGACCAAAGATTGTCTTCCGTTTGAGGGATTTAACCAACTTTTTGATCGCTACGGATCGCTGGCAAGGCAAAAAGTCATTCCATTAGGTAAGCAATCTCTCAACACCTTAAAAGATTACTTAATGGCGAACCTCGACCAATCGGTACGGCTGGAGTCTCTTTCTGAGCTTTGCCAGCTAAGCCCGACTCAATTTCAACGCCATTTCAAAGCGCAAACCGGCATGACACCGTATGCGTGGTTTGCCCGTTTACGACTCGAACAAGGAATGAAGCTGCTACAAGCAGGACAATGCGGTACTGAAGTCGCGCATCAAATTGGTTTTTACGATCAGGCGCATTTCAGCAAAGCCTTTAAGCAGACTTATGGCGTCTCTCCGTCTCAAGTCTCTCGATAGCAGCACGCTCATCTTAGGCTGTCAGTTTTTTACAAGCGCATTCCACAACAAGCCTCCACAATAGCTGCATTGGTAATCTTTGAGATGTGTTATGAATGAATCCACTATCCTGCTGACATTGGCCAGCATTCACTTTATTGCCTTAATGAGCCCAGGCCCCGACTTCGCATTAGTGGTGCAAAATGCCACGCGTCATGGTCGCCAGACGGGCTTATACATCGCTCTTGGCTTATCCGTTGGTATTTTGCTGCACTCATTGTTCAGCCTGACTGGTGTGAGCTACCTTGTGCATCAACATCCTTTGCTGTATTCGGTATTACAACTGCTAGGTGGCAGTTACCTGCTTTACCTCGGTGTTGGCGCTCTGCACGGCGTGAGCGCTACGATCAAAAACCCACAAACGGATCAAGCGAATAAAACAAACA
>NZ_JAWOVO010000186.1:0-1016 GCF_033339955.1 Vibrio sp. 1731
CCTTTTTCCCTCGTTTACCTTCTCTATTTTTGCCCTTCTATCTGTTGCTTTGTCTATTCTACGCATCGACCAACACGAGCTTTGCTTACTTTCTGCATCTATTCGCATCCATCATTAGTCGACGTTCGACATAAAAAAAACGCATCACAAGTGATACGTTTTTTGCATCATTGTTTGTATTCGACTCTATTCGCAGTCGTCTTCACCGGCGTTAACTGGGAACAAACACATTAAGCGACTGAGGACGAATCTTGATCTCTAAACGACGGTCAGAATAGAGCTCACCGTCGAGGACGTAGTCAATCGGCTTATCCGCAGTAATCGTTACCCCTGTCGCGCTCGCGTACTGAAACAGATTCGACTCATCCTGCGCACCGACGCTGGTTAATGTTAGATCCGACAACGCCACTAGGCGTCCACCCAGCGACTGAGTGTTATCAAGGTAGGTAATGTGCAATTTCCCATCATCTGGCTGCGGCGCGCCGCCACCTTGCGCTAACACAGTACTGAATGGCGCGATGTTGGCAACGACGAAGCTGTGCACCTCCATCTCCTGACTCTCCCATCCTTGTTCACTCGCCGCCTGCCCTTCGAGGGTTACTTGCAGAGTTTGCACCTCTTCGGAAATCACAGCGTTAAAAAAGCCCGTTAAATACGCCAGTTGCCCAAAAGCATTTTTCTCTTCACGATGCGCGTGTTCAATCATCTTCTGTTCCAAGCCAATACCCAGCACCAACAGAATCAAACGCTGATTACATTCTGCGGTGTCTATGCGTTGGCAATGACCTTCGAGAATGGCTTCACACGCTTTTTCCACCGGTGCTAACTTCACGCCGATGCCATACAGCACATGGCAAAGCGCATTCGCCGTGCCCAACGGTATGATGCCGAGCTGGATGTCCGTGCCGACCAATTGGCTCGCCACTTCGGTCACCGTGCCATCGCCACCAGAGACAATCACCTGATTCACACCACTTTGTTTAGCTTGCAGTGCGAGGCTTTCTGCACTGGTGGTT
>NZ_JAWOVO010000187.1:0-1011 GCF_033339955.1 Vibrio sp. 1731
CATCGATATAGCCTTGCAATGCTGCCCAGTGGCCGAATAACACTGTTTTTTCTAACGGTATGCGGTGCGGCAGTTCAAACCAAGGTACCAATTGGTCACCTGTGACTTCTTGCGGAGGCAGTTTGCAGTCCATATCTAAACGACCATCAGAAAAGCAGAAACGCATTCTTGTAAAGGCATTGATGATATAGCGATAGCGATCCAGACCTTCCAGTGAGTCATCCCAAAGATCTGGTAAGTTGCTGTACATGTTTTTTAGCAACCACGGCAACTCTTCGCCTTGGATAATATGTTCTACTTCGCGAGCGCATTGTCTGGCTGTTTCTAAATCCCATTGCGGTGAGATACCCGCATGACACATCACAAACTCGTCGTGCTCTGCCAGAAGAGGTTGTTTAGCTAGCCAAGAGAGCAGTTCTTCGCGGTCTTTAGCGAGGAAAATAGGGGTCGTTTTATCTTTGTCTTTTCGCTTTTTCAGGCCGTAAGATACAGCCAGTAAATGTAAGTCATGATTGCCGAGTACGACTTTTGCGCTGTCACCGAGTGACTTTACGAAGCGCAGTGTTTCGAGTGATTTCGGGCCGCGAGCCACCAAATCTCCTGCGAGCCAAAGTTGGTCATGTTGAGTGGAAAAGTTGACGCGCTTGAGTAGCTGCTGTAGTTCGTCAAAACAGCCTTGGATGTCACCAACAATATAGGTAGCCACTGAATCTCCAATCTTATTAATTTAAAACGTTCGGAATCGCTAAACGAAATGGCTCAATTTCAGTGATGAATTCCTGGCCTTTTTCATCCAGCATTTTGTAGTGTCCTTGCATGACACCAACAGGCGTTTCTAACGCGGTACCACTGCTGTAAGTGTATTCATCGTTGCTTGGAATAAACGGCTGCTGCCCAACAACACCTTCTCCCTCTACCGTCATTTGTTTACCGTTGGAATCGGTAATCAACCATCGGCGACTTATGAGCTGCACTGTCTGCTGGCTGAGGTTTTTAATGGTAATGACGTAG
>NZ_JAWOVO010000188.1:0-1008 GCF_033339955.1 Vibrio sp. 1731
ACCAATACCTTGGCGTTGAAAGCGGCGATCAATCATCAAATAATTAAGGCCCAACTCATGCCGCATTGCAAAAGGAGCATGCTGAGCAAACCCTTTATCGATGATCAGATAGCCGACGGTTAGGTAGTCCGAATAAATAGTAAAAAATACTTCTGACTTGTTTCGCTTTTGGTAAGCCTGTTCAAACGGCTTGGCAAATCCTATTTGCTCTTCCTGCACGTCCAATTGCATCAAACTCGAAAAATCTTTCAGTTTGGTTGGTTTAATAGCAATCATGGTTTCAATCACGAGTGGGTGGTGGATGGTCTCACCACCTAACAAAAATGTACGAACGTCTTTAACTTTCATCCAGTTATAGACGCTAGTGATACCCAAATCACTTCGCACACTTTGCGCGAATGCATTATGAAGTCATTTGGGTATCAGCTAGTTTAAGTAACTCGCGGCATTAAGAAAAGCTAGAAATGCAGAGGATAGAAGTAACCTTGATGAATGTAGGCTCCTAACGTTGTGAGTAAGTGAGCACTATCTGCGGTTTCGACGCCTTCGACGATGACTGTGCAGCGGTAAGTGTTTCCCATCGCAATCAACTGACGCAGCGTTTCCACTTTCTTATCATCCGACTTTAAACCAATCACAAACTCCCGATCTATTTTCAAATAATCTGGATTGATTTTGCTGATAAGTGACACGTTGTTGTTGCCAGTACCAAAGTCATCAATGCTGATTTTGCAGCTCAGTAATTTTAGTTTCGCGACGTTGTCGTAGATCTCGGAGGTGTAGTACATGGACGCGTTCTCCGTGATTTCGATGGTCAGTAAACGGCAGTCTCTGCTCGCGAGTTCTTGATAAAGAGTTGAGAAGTTTCTACCTCGTAGAAGAGAAGGGCACACATTGATGCTGATGGGTACCAACAAAGTCGGCTGTTTGGCGTAAATTGCTCGGATCACCAAGATCGTGTGGATCAAAAGCAGTCCATTGCTGATGAGTGTTTCGATGAACCTTTGG
>NZ_JAWOVO010000189.1:0-1007 GCF_033339955.1 Vibrio sp. 1731
TACTTTACTTGAAATTGGTCTAAGCAAGCAGGCAACGAACACGGGCTCCTAGCCTTGAACTGCATGATTTCGTTTCAAGTTAGTTGAATGATGTAACGGCCACACACCATGTTGTTAGTCGCTACAGAAGTACAAATATCTTCGTCTATTTCAGATGCAATGAACTCACCGATTGCTCACAGGGAGTACTTGCTAACTCATTGAGCATTATGCTTTTTGATGTCGCATTTAGGTTGAAAAACCAACACGAGCATTCGGCTGAATACAACAATAAAAAAGGATTTTTGATGTTAGCAAAACCCATAGTACGTTGGCTTTTACCCTTCGTTGTCGTCGGCGGATCTTACGCTGGATATGCCGCGATTGCAGCGACAGCACCGGAGAAAGAGTCAACAAAAGAAACCATAACCGAACCCACAGTTCGAGCCTCTTCTCTTTTTCCTACTGACCATAAAGTCGTGATTACCAGCCATGGCGAATTGGTTCCATTCGAAAAAACACACCTTTCTGCTCAAGTCAGCGGTGAAGTGATCAGTTGGCACCCTAATTTTGTAACCGGTGGCATCGTGAAGCGTGGGGAAGTGTTATTCACGATAGAAAGCGATAATTATGAAGCGGCCGTACTTCAAGCTGAAGCGGGTCTGGCTAGTGCTCGAGCATCGTTAATTGAAGAACAAGCAAAAGCGGAAGTGGCGAAACGCCAAGCGAAGAAACTTAGCGACAAGCAAGTAACCGATCTGTACTTGCGTAAACCTCAGGTGCTTAGCGCGCAAGCGCAAGTGAAGTCTGCTCAAGCCGCTCTCAAACGTGCAAATCGCGACTTGGAAAACTGCCGAGTGGTTGCGCCATACGATGCTTTAGTGGTCGAGCGTGATGTCGGTGTGGGTCAGTTTGTGACGTCGGGATCTCGTGTCGCAACTTTGAATAACATCGAAGTGGCGGAAGTGCATGTTCCAATTGCTGGTTTTGATAGTGCGTTTTTGCCGGAGTCAATCAAAGAGCTGACA
>NZ_JAWOVO010000190.1:0-1000 GCF_033339955.1 Vibrio sp. 1731
CTTTGGCATTTTTAGCGCCAGAGGTGTTCGGTAGCAAATTCACACCGGCGTGAATCAGAGGCTGCAAAATGTCATCTTGCTGATCATGTACATCCACACGTTTAAGCGCCATCGTCGCGAGCTGTGAACCTGAAACCTGGATGGCTTCGGCCATTAAACCGCTATTAGAAAATTTACCTGTTCCTGTGAACAAGCGTGATTGAAATTCTTTATCACCAATTTTCAGCATCGACATTATCCCCCTGCGATGGCTTGAAACAGAGAGATGCTATCTCCCTCAGAAAGTACCGTACTCGCCCATTCGCTACGCGGCACCACTTGATTATTAATGGCAAAAACACAGCCCATTTCAGGCAGAGAAAACTGGGTAATGATTTGCTGTAGGTTGGCTTTACACTCGACCCGCTGAGCTTGGTCGTTAATAGCGATAGTTATCACGTTACCTCTCTCCTTTAAAAAAGGAACGCACAAACGAATTTGATGCGAATTGATTTGAAACTGTCATGGCGGTCATCTCTTAACTGCTCACTGGTGCAAGATTATTGTCACCACAAACCTGACATTGCTTGTCTTTGGTTATAGACATGGTCTGCCAGTTCATCCGCAGTCCATCAAAGAGGTGTAACTGACCACACTCAACATGAAAGCGATCTATCGCCAACTTTTGAATAGCAGCGAGAGCTTGGTAGTTCCCCAGAGTGCCCACCACAGGGCCGATAATGCCGGTTTCGCTGCACTTCATTGTTTGCTGCAATTCATCAAACGGATACAAGCATCGATAGCAGCCTGAATTTGATGGTTTGTCTGAGTAGTCAAAAACAGCAAACTGCCCTTGCCAACCAATCGCTGCCGCCGATATCAGAGGTGTATTTTGCTCATAACAAACTTGATTGATCTGCTGCCTCGTTGGTAGGTTGTCACTGCAATCCAACACCACATCCGCCAACATGACTTCGAGTTGTAACTGAGCTTGGTCGAGACGCTTGGTAATCGTGCGTAC